>JAGCIC010000046.1 GCA_017648805.1 Clostridia bacterium | reverse complement strand
CGATAGAGCTCAACCACGCCGGAGCCCTCTCTGACTTCGACGTGCTGACAGAGGAACGGCGCGGAGGGCGTTATCCTCGGCGGTAGGACGCTTGAGGCGGCAAAGCTCGTGTTCATGTCAGCCGGCGCGGAAAAGAGCGCGTTCGGGGCGGCACGGGAGTTCTGCCAAAAAATGTGCTTTAGCCCCAGGCTGCCCAAAGGCTATGTCTGCGGCAGCAACAACTGGTATTACGCCTACGGGCGCAGTTCCCACCGTCAGGTACTTAAAGACGCGGCGCTGCTCAAGGAACTGGCCGGGGACATCCCCGTACGCCCGTATCTGGTGATAGATGACGGCTGGCAGGTGAGCCACACCGCGTCCTATAACGGCGGCCCGTGGCACAGTGGCAACGCCGATTTCCCGGACATGGAAAAGCTGGCGGCCGAAATAAAAGCGCAGGGGCTTCGCCCCGGGCTGTGGTACCGGCCTTTGGTGACCTGCGAAAAGGTTCCGGAAGATATGCGGCTTAAGCGCGTAAATGACGCTCGCTTCAGCGTGCTCGATCCCAGCCACCCGGAAGTCCTGAACAAGATAGAAGACATGACCCGCACGCTGACCGGGTGGGGTTACGAGCTGCTCAAGCACGACTTCACCACCTGCGACATATTCGGGCGCTGGGGGCCGTATATGGGGTCTTCGCTTACGGACGAAGGCTGGCGGTTCTGCGACCAAAGCAGGACCACGGCGGAGATAATACTGGACATGTACCGCGCCATACGCCGCGGGGCGGGGGAAGACACGGTGATCATAGGCTGCAACACCCTGTCCCACTTAAGCGCGGGCCTGTTCGAACTCCAGCGCACGGGCGACGACACCAGCGGGCGGCAGTGGGAGCGGACCCGCAGGATGGGCGTGAACACCCTGGCGCTGCGCATGCCTCAGCACGGCGCGTTCTACCTGTGCGACGCGGACTGCGCGGGAGTGACCGAGCACATAGACTGGAAACTGAACCGGGAGTGGCTCGGACTGCTGGCGGAAAGCGGGACGCCCATGTTCGTATCCGTTGATCCGGACACGGTAACTTTGGAGCAAAAGCGGGACGTCGCGGAGGCGTTCAGGACCGCCTGCGGCGTCACGGAGCCGGCAGAGCCCTTGTCCTGGCTGGACACCACCTGCCCGGACCTGTGGCGCACGGAAAAGGGCATAAAGCGCTTTCATCTGCCCTGCCTGCCTGAGGAATGAGACGGATGCACTCAGAAAGCCGTCATCGACGACAATAGGAAAGCCCCCGCCGGGAATGGCGGGGGCTTTTTGGAACCGGTCACCTTACCATCATCACTTTCACCGCGTTTTCCTTGTCGTCGCGGCAGGTCTCAATGGCCTTGTCCATCTGCTCCAGAGGGAAGCGGTGGCTTATGAGCGGTTTCACGTCCACGAGCCCGTTTTTGATCATGTCGATGCACAGCGGGAAAAACAGCGCGGGAGACGCGTAGGAAAAGCGCAGCTGCAGGCGCTTGAAGTGCATGCGGTTGATGTCGAAAGCGACCCGGCTCTCCTCCTTGGTCTTGGCTATGCCTATCATGCTGATTATAGCGCCGAAGGAAGCGAAGCGGGCGGCATCATTTAAGGTATACGGGGGAGTGGTCACCAGCACACGGTCGACTCTTTCGTCTTTCATGGCTTCGGCGGGATCCTGCTTGTCCGTAAATACGACGCGGTCAGCGCCGTAAAACTCCGCCAGGCGCACGCGCGCTTTAGAATGGGAATGGGCCAGCACGGTGACTCTGCCCGCGCCTTTCAGCCTTGCCAGTCTTACGGCCAGCAGGGCGATGGGGCCCGCGCCGTACACTGCCACGCTGTCGTTTAGACGTATGTCCGCGACTTCGACCATATCCATCGCCACGCCCATAGGCTCCACTATTGCGGCTTCCTCGAAGGAGATGCCGTCGAATACCACCAGGGCACCGGCCTTGGCGGCAACCTGTTCGGAAAAGCCGTTGTAGCGGGGAGAGAAAATGTACCTGTCCCGGCACAGTTCGGGATGCCCGTTCCGGCACATGTCGCATTTGCCGCAGAAACTGGAGGATTCTACCGCCACCTTGTCGCCTATGTGCACGGTTTTGACCGCTGAGCCGACTTTTACGACCGTGCCGGAAAACTCGTGGCCGAAAGGCTTGAACTCCTCCGCCGTCTGCGCGGAATTCAGGTCCGACCCGCATATGCCGCAGGCTTTTACGTCTATCAGCGCCTCGTCGTCGCCGAGCACCGGGGGTTCCGTGTCGCGTATCTCCACCAGCCAGGGGGCTTTCAAAAACGCCTGTTTCATGCTTTTCTCCAGTGTTTTGTTCTCGGTTTCCGGTCGGTCAGAAGAACTCCCTGCCTCTGACAAGGGACAGTTTCGCTTCCAGCAGGGCTTTGTCAGCTTCGGAATACGGTTTATTCAGGCATTCGTCCGCGTGCTCCACCGCGAAGCTGAAGCTGTCGAAGTTGCCGGGTGGGATCAGTGTGTCCACGCCTAAAGAAAGTGCGTAACGCATGGCGGCAAGACCGAACGCTTCATCCTCGGTATCGATAGGTTTGCACCAGGATTTGGGATACTTTGAAGCCGCGCGTTCGGCGTCGCTGTCCCATTTGCGCTCTATGAACGCCTTCATGCACAGCACACCCATATTCCGCGCCTTGGCTGCCTTTATGAGCCGCGCGCCCATGGAGTGCTCCATGTGCATGAACCAGTTGAAGGGGAACAGCACCGTGTCAAAGTCGTACAGTTCCAGCATTCTGAGCGCCGCGTCCTCGCTGTGGGCGGTAAAGCCTATGTGGGAAGCGATGCCCTTCTCCTTTACCTCACGCATGAGCTCCATCACGCCGCCGGGGGCGAACGCTCTTTCCACGTCGTTCATGGAGGACACGGCGTGCAGCTGGTACACGTCGAAATGGTCGGTGTGCAGAAGCTTCAGGGAATTTATAAGGTCTTTTTCCCCGCCCGCGCGGTCGCGGTTCGCGGTCTTGCAGGCCAGGGAAATGTTCTTCCTGTACGGTATGAGAGAGTTGCCCAACTGCTCCTGGGCATTTCCGTAGGAGGGCGCCACGTCGAAGTAGCTTACGCCGTGCTCTATCGCGTAGGCGACAAAACGGTCCGAAGCGGCCTGATCCAGCTCGGGATAATTAACGCGGGAATAGTACCCGGCGGAAACGATGCCGCCGTAAGAGACGGCGGCGACCTGTATGCCGGTGCGGCCCAGAAGCTTACGGTTCATCATGCCCTCCTTTAAGAAGCCATTCGCATTCGCCGTCTGTCAGCTCAAGCTCAAGCGCGGCGGCGTTTTCGGCTATGTGCTCCGCGCTTGACGGCGCAACTATGGGGAATATATCAAAGGGCTGTTTGAGCAGCCAGGCGAGGCACACCTGCGACACGCCGGCGCCTTTTTCCGCCGCCAGTTTTTCCGCCCTTGCAAGGCGAGCGCGGTTGACGGGCGCGTCGTATTCCATTATGGAGCCTCTGCCGATACAGTCTTCTATGGGCGTATCGCCGTCGG
>JAGCIC010000045.1 GCA_017648805.1 Clostridia bacterium | reverse complement strand
TTTATTTTAATCTCTGCTTCAGCTCTTCGGCCGCCTGGCTGAAGTCCCGGCTGTCCCTTATCATCTCTTCCGCCTTTTTGAGCGAGTGCATGACCGTGGTGTGGTCGCGCCCGAACTCCTCACCCAGGCGGGTGGTGGACAGGTAGCAGATCTCGCGGCTCAGGTATATCGCCATCTGCCTGGGCACGGTGACCTCGCGGGAGCGCTTGCCGGAGAGTATGTCCGAGCTCCTGACCCCGAAGTACGCCGCGACTTCGTCGATTATCTTCCGGGCGGAGATGGGCGCGCCGGTGGGCTCGTGGGCGAAGTCCTTTATGGCCTGCCTGGCTATGGACACGGTTATCAGGGGGGATTTTTCCACGCTCGCCAGCAGTTGGCAGTTACTCAGCGCGCCCTCTAGCTCCCTTATGTTGCTGTCCACCCTCTCGGCGATCAGGTTCAGTGCCTCCATTTCGCAGGGGATGTTGGCGTTCTGGCACTTGAGGGAGAGTATGGCGAGCCTGGTCTCGAAGTCCGGGCGGGAGATGTCCGCCACCACGCCGCTTTTGAAGCGGGAGCGCATGCGCTCCTCCAGGGCGGAGATCTCGTCCGGCGGCCGGTCCGAGGTGATGACTATCTGCTTTTCGGCCAGGTAGAGCTCGTTGAAGGTGTTGAAAAACTCCACCTGGGTGGCCACGCGGTTGGCCAGGAACTGCACGTCGTCCACGAACAGCACGTCCACCCGGCGCATGCGGGCCTTGAACTCCCCGGTGCGCTTTTCGCGGATGGCGTCCACCACCTCGTTGGTGAATTTCTCGCTGTTGGAGAACTCGATCACGAGGTCGGGCTGGTTGTTGCGGATGGAATTGGCTATGGCGGTGATCAGGTGGGTCTTGCCCAGGCCCGCGCCGCCGTATATGAACAGGGGGTTGTACTCCTTGCCCGGGTTTTCGCTCACCGCCAGCGCGGCGGCGTATGCCAGGCGGTTGGAGGCGCCCACTATGAAGTTTTCGAAGGTGTAGTGGGGGTTTAAGCTGTTTTCCTTCACCTTGGCGATCAGTATCTCCGCCTCGGCGGGCGTGACCACCGCCACGTCGTCGAACTCCATGCCGAAATACGCCGTGGCGGACAGAAGCAGAGTCTGTCCGTATATCTTCTGCACGTGCTGGGCGGTGAACTGGTCGGGGTGGGTGAATATAAGCAGGTTCTTCTCAGCGGAATACACCGTGAGATTCTTGAACCAGTAATATTTGGCTTCGCCCAGCTGTTCCCGAAGGGCTTTCTGCATGCTTTCCCAGCAGTGCCGCGCCCGGTTGATGTCCATTTTTTCCCCAATGCCCCTTTTGCACGTGTATGTTGTGGATTATACGGATTATTATAGCATATTCGGGAGGGTTTGTATAGTATGTCCTGTGGAAAACTTGTGCACATATTGATTGAAATGCATCGCAGAGGCATTTCAATCATAAGGAACGGTTTTTCCTGCGTGGCTTACACAGCCTGTTGTCGATTCGTCATTGCGGGCGACCGCAGAGAGCGCGGCAATCCGTTACTTATTTGATGGGGATGCGGATTGCCACGGGCGACAAGTCGCCCTCGCAATGCGCGAGCAGTAGTGAATGGAAGTCCAGTGGACTTCCAGAGCTGCGAGCGTTCCGTAAAAGCAGGAGTGAATGGAAGCCCAGTGGGCTTCCAGAGCTGCGAGCGTTCCGTAAAAGCGGTAGTGAATTGACGTCCACCGGACGCAAATTCACTACCATTCGCGCATTCGCGATGACGCATAAGGGCAGTTCTTACGCTTCGGTGTCGTCAGCCGTTTGCGTAAGCCTCTAACAGCTAAAAGCTAATAGCTAAGAGCTCCCAGCTCCCCCCTACTCCCCCACCATCATCAGATACGCCGAGCTCTCCGTGCCCAGGCGCAGGGGCAGGTAGCGGGTGCCGACTCCGGGGCTCAGAAGCATCCT
>JAGCIC010000044.1 GCA_017648805.1 Clostridia bacterium | reverse complement strand
GAGATCAATTATATGAAAAACGGTTGGTTTAATGAACTTTCCTCAGATGTGATCGAGATATGCGGCGGGTCGGAAGGCACGATGGGGTTCGAAAAAACGCCATGCTTCAACTGCGGAAGAGTATATATCGGGACATACAGGTCAGACCATATTTTTGAAAAACAGCCTGAATTCATGGTGCAGGGATATAAAGAGATCTGCAATCTTGTAAGGAAGAACGCGGTCGAAAAACGCAAAATCGGGACCTTAACGTTATGGACTTACCCCGAAGCCAAGCAGATCTTAGACAGGATCGGATGGTGACGCCGGGATTTGTTTGTACGGCCTGACAACAGGCTTGACCGTATCACCGGCAGGAAAACCAACAGAAGCGTTGAATACAGTACGGTTATGTATATGACGCGCTGCGGAAGGAGACGGCGGATTGACCGAGACGGAACTGTACAGGGAGCTGGGCGCCCTCACAAAAGCCCGGGACAGGTGGGAAGAAAGCATACCGTATGTCTCGGCCCTGCTCGCCCATGAGTCGGTCAGGATACGGGCGAAGGCGCTGTGGCTGCTGGGCGAGATGGGGCTTAAATATCCGGGGGCAGTGCGAAACGCGGTCCCGGCGGCAGCCGCCCTGCTTGACAGCCCCGAGCCGCTTCTGCGGGAGCGCGCGCTGAACGCCCTGGGCAGGATAAGCCGGGGCGATCACAGCCTGATCGGACCGTACTGGGACGGAATGTTCCGCTTCGCGTCGGATGAAGAGGCGAATGTGAGGCTGAGCTTCATCTGGGCGTCGGAAAACATAGCTTCTGTCACGCCCGGCATTTATGAAGACCGTATGCCGGTGTTCGGGCGGCTGCTTGGCGATACGGACAGAAAGGTCCGCATGGAAGCGCCGGAGTTCTTCCGTGTGCTGGGCAAACGCAGGCCGGAGTTCGTCAGGCCCTACCTGGAGCTTTTGCGGAAAATATCAGAAACCGATCCTGACCGCGTGGTAAGGATACACTGCCTTGGCGCGGTAAAAACAGTAGAAACCAAGGAGGAGCGTAACTGATACATCCGGAAAAACTGACTTATGAAAATTTTACGACGTCTTTGAGCTGAAAGTGAAAAGGGAGCAGTACGGCTTCGTGGCAAGCAACGTGTTCAGCGTGGCGGAAGCCTGGGCGACGGCGGACAACGGCGGGCACGCATTCCCCTTCGCCATATACAACGACAAAAGGCCGGTGGGCTTCCTTATGCTGGGCTACGGCGAAAACGCGGACCGGGACGGCGTGAGCGTCGAAAGGGACAATTACGAGATCTGGCGCTTCATGATCGACAAGCGCTACCAGAACCGGGGTTACGGCAGGCAGGCCCTGAAGCTCGCCCTGGATTTCATAAGGACGTGACCCTGCGGACAGGCAGAATACCGCTGGATCTCCTACGAGCCGGAAAACGTGATAGCGAAAAAACTGTACGCCTCCTTCGGGTTCGAGGAGACGGGCGAGATGTGCGGCGACGAGGTCGTGGCCGTGCTGAAACTGTAAGGCGATTCGCAAAAAATACCATGAAAGTATATTACTCAGACAGCGAGCTGACCGTGCGCGGCATGCTTCCCGAAGATGCGGAGATACTGTTCGGCACGTACCTGTCCTACGGCTGGCATCCGCGCATCGAAACGTACGAAAACTATTATAAACAGCAGGAAGCGGGCACCCGCCTGGTGTTCATCCCCGTGTACAGGGGTCGGGTGTCCGGGCAGTGCACGCTGCTTATCAGACCCGAAGAAGGCCCGTTCGCGGATAAGGGGTACCCGGAGATAAACGACCTGACCGTGTTTTTCGACGTGCACGGCAGAGGCATAGGCGGCCGCCTTATGGACGCCGCCGAGGCCGAAGCCGCCCGGATCGCGGACACGGTGTGCCTGGCCGTGGGCCTGCATTCCGGCTACGGCCCCGCCCAGAGGATGTACATAAAGCGGGGATATGTCCCCGACGGCAGCGGCGTGTGGTACAAGGGCAGGCAGCTCGAGCAGTACGCCCCCTGCGTCAACGACGACGACCTGCTTATGTACCTGTCGAAAAAGCTGTAAGCCGGTCAAAACAGGCCTGCCGGCTCATTTCCCACTGCGCCGGCCCCCCGCATCGTTCCGTTAATTCGCGTTATATTATTCCGACAGGCTGGATATTGTTCCGATAATGCGGTATCATATCAAACACAAAAGAAAGGGCAGATCATGGAGCTTTGGGACGCGTACAACGAAAAGGGAGAACTCATCAAAGGCGTTACGCTGGTGCAGGGCGAAAAAGTCCCTGACGGGCTGTTCCACCTGGTGTGCGAGATCATAGTCCGGCACGCGGACGGGGAATACCTGCTCATGCAAAGGGATCCCGTCAAGCATTTCGGCGGCATGTGGG
>JAGCIC010000043.1 GCA_017648805.1 Clostridia bacterium | reverse complement strand
TAGGGGAACTGGTTCTTGGCGCCTGCAGCGTCCGCGCCCCACCAGCCGGCCAGCTTGGAGATGTCCAGGTTGTTCGGGTCGCCGGAGAAGGGGATCTCGTCGTCAGGATCGCCGTTGCCGTTGGCATCGTTGTCACGGAAAGCGATCAGGACTTCCTTCAGTTCTTCGGGGGTGGTGGGCATTTCGAGGCCCAGGCGATCCAGCCACTGCTGGTTGATGTAGGGGATGTAGAACACTTCGGGCTCACCCACAACGTAGGGGATGGAGTAGATGTGTCCATCCGGCAGGGTCATGGAAGCGCGGATGCCGGGCTTTTCAAGAACTTCCATGATGTTGGGAGCGTACTCCTCGAACAGCTCCTCCAGGGGCAGGAAGGTCTTGGTGCCCATGCCGTAGTCGATCAGGTGCTGATCGCCCAGGGTCCAGCCGGCAATAACGTCGGCATAGTCGCCGCTGTTGAGGGCGATACCGAGCTTCTCGGTCTGCACCGCGTAGGGCGCCATCTGCCATTCGATGGTGATGCCGGTGTCAGCTTCCATGATCGGGAACATGATCTTGTCTTCCGGCAGACCGCTGTCATCCAGGAAGATGGAGAAGGAGTAGGGCTCGTTGACGATGGGCAGGCCTCCGTCGGGGTTCCAGTCCACAGCCAGAGCGGGGAGACTGGAGAACACCAGCAGGACAGCCAGCACGAGAGCCAGTTTCTTCATAGGGGTTCCTCCTTGAAGTAGTTTTTTATGTTACGCCACATCGGCGCATCATACGGTTTGAGTGATCAGCCCTTTACGGAGCCGATCATGACGCCCTTGACGAAGTGCTTCTGCACGAAGGGGTAGATGATCAGCACGGGGATGGAGGAGATGATGATCAGGGAATACTTCATCATTTCCTTCAGAGCTTCCAGACGCCGCTTTTCCAGCAGTTCCGCCTCGGTCATGACCTGCTTGGTCTGGATGTTGGTGTTCAGCACCAGGATGTTCCTCAGCTCCAGCTGCAGAGGCCACAGTTCGCGTTTCTGGATGTACATAAGGGCGCTGAAGTAGCTGTTCCAGTGGCCTACGCCGTAGTACAGGCAGAGGATGGCGGTGATGGCGCCCGAAAGCGGAAGCACTATGTATATGAAGAATTTCGTATTTCCGCAGCCGTCCAGCTTTGCGGCCTCCATCAGTTCCAGCGGAATGTTCGTCTTAAAGAATGTTCGGGCAACGATCATGTTAT
Organism: Clostridia bacterium; assembly: GCA_017648805.1. Next base: position 5,607 of record JAGCIC010000043.1, on the reverse strand, counting down.
AGACGCCCAGGCATCCCGGCAGCACCAGCGCCCACCAGGTATCCAGCAGGCCCGTGTCGCGTATGATGATGTAGGTAGGCATCATGCCGCCGCCCACGAACATGGTCACGATGTAGAACAGGGTGATGGGGCGTTTAAGCGAGAAGTCGGGGCGGCTCAGGGCGTAGGACGTGGGAATGGTGACCAGCAGGTTTATGCAGGTGCCCATCACCGTGATGATCAGGGAGTTCCTGAAGCCGCGCATGACGGTCTTGGTTTTGAAAACCTCGGTATAGCCGTCCAGCGTGACGCCCACGGGAGTCAGCACGACCTTGCCGGCCGACACCTCGATGGGATCGGAAATGGAGGAAATGATGACGAAATACAGCGGGTAGGCGACGATAAAGAAGATGAACGTCAGTATTATGAATATAACGGTATCATAAATGACGTCGCCGCGGGTGCGTTTGAGCGCATGATGTCTGTTTTCCATATATCTGTCTGTTTCCTCCTTTCCTTAGAATAGAGCGTTGTCGCTGAGTTTGCCGGTTATGTAGTTTACGGAGATCAGCATGATGGAGTTGACCAGGCTGTTCATAAGACCGACGGCGGACGAGTAGGAGACGTCGCTCTTTATAATGCCGTAGCGGTAGGTATACGTCGCGATGATATCGGAAACCGGCAGGTTCAGGTCGTTCTGCAGGGCGTAGACTTTCTCGAAGCCTACGGACAGGATCGAGCCCATGTTCATGATAAGGAGCATGGTCATCGTAGGCGCCAGGAAGGGCAGGTCTATGTGCAGCACGCGCTGGAACTTGGTCGCGCCGTCCACGATGGCGGCTTCATGGTATTCCGGGCTGACGCCGGCCAGAGCCGCGAAGTATATAACGGAGGACCAGCCCATGCCCTGCCATACGCCCGACCAGACGTAGATGTGGCGCCACATGCTGATCTCAGACATGAAGTTGATGGTCTCGCCTCCGAGACTGCGTATGACGTTGTTTACAACGCCCACGCGGGGGGACAGGAACAGGATCAGCATACCGCACATGACGATGGTCGAAATGAAGTTCGGCGCGTAGGTCACGGCCTGGATGACCTTGCGGTATTTCTTAAAGCGGAAGGAGTTGAGCATCAGCGCCAGTATGACCGCGACCGGGAAACCGGCGGCCAGGGAATACAGGCTCAATACCAGCGTGTTGCGCACCAGTATCAGCCAGTCGGCGCTGTTGAAGAACCTGGTGAAGTTTCTGAGCCCGACCCAGGCGCTCCCGAAAATACCCGACATAGCCTTGTAGTTGCGGAAAGCGATCTGGACGCCGTATATCGGGATATAGTGGTATACGATGGTAAAAAACAGTCCCGGAATGCAGAACAGCAACAGATCCCAGTTGCCGCGCATCTTCTCGAGGAAGCTCTTCTTACGCTTGGTGGTGACTTCGGCAGTCAAGCGAATTCCCCCCGTTTCAAACTTAAATACCGGACAGGGCAAGCTTGGGCGGGGACGAAAGCACGCGGTGCGTCCCGGCTGCGGGACGGGGACCGGAAACACGCTTTCATTATATCCGTAACACATCCGTAACCCTATACGGCTTACTTATTATATTAGAATATTATGCCTGTGTCAAGAATGAATTTTTATAAATGGGGCAATAAGTATACTTTTTCCGATTTGTTTTGTGGAATATATGAAAAAACCTCCCGCGAAGGGAGGAAACAGACGATTTAGATCTTTCGGGGAATGACAAATCCTGCATGGGCCGGGTCATTTTTTCGGCGGCGCGGGAGTTACGGCTGCGTAGGGATTCCTGGGCGCGCCGTCGCTGAACAACAGGGTCTGGGTCTCGGCGCCCGCCAGGCCGTCGGAATGCAGCCCGCCAGCCATCTGGAACAGTTTGACCGCCGCAGCGGTAAGGCTGCCGTAGTCACCGTCGCACACCACGTCGGCGCTGAAGTATCCCAGTTCCGCAAGGCGTTCCTGCACCAGCTTGACCGCGTAAAGGCGGATGTTGGGCTTTTTGCCCAGCAGCACGTAGTCGGTGTACTCGTATGGCAGCGGAGCGGGCGGCTCTTTCGTGGCGGGGTCGTAGGTGAGCGGCCGGGTCTCGTTGGGTTCATAGCCCAGAAGTTCGTTGAGCGTCACCAGCTCGTAGCCCTGCTCGACCGCCCAGGGGATGAACACGCTGAGCTTTTTGAGGTCAGTGTCCTTCGTATGGAACAGATACACGGCGCCGTTGCGGGCGTGGGCTTTTATGTCGTCGATGCCGGTGCCCGAGCCGGACCAGGACCAGTCCGCTACGCCCTTGTAGGTGCCCAGCTGGATAAGATACTGGTGGCTGCGGCCGCAGGTCTCACCGAGCCCGCCGTGCATGCGGATAAAGTGGGGATCGTACTCCACGCCCAGCGCCTCGTTGACCGCCATTTGCTGGTTCCAGACCTCCTGCGCCATGCGCTCGTCCGTCATGTTGAACAGGTCGGAGTGGGTCCAGGTGTGGTTCTCGATCTCGAAGCCCCAGCTGTGGGCGTTTCTGAGGGCGGTCTTGAGCGCGGGCTTGCTCTGTACCACGTTGCCTATCGCGAACAGGGTGAGCTTCGCTCCGTTTGAGCGGGCGATATCCATTATCCGGTTCAGGTTGCTGACTTCGTTAAGGTCGTCCACCGTTACGGCGATCTGCTTTTTATTGGTTTCCACAAGCTTGATCACCGGCAGGAACTTCTGCGCAAGGGGAGTGGGCGAAGGCGCGACTTCCGGCGTTCCGGTGACGGCAGGAGAAGCGGACGGGGCGTTGTTCAACGGGTCGTCTTTGCCGCCCCGGGGCAAAAGTATGATAAGCAGCACTATGACAAGCACCGCCGCCGCCAAAAGCGCATAGCGCAGCAGCCTGCGCCGGCGGGCCAGGTATCTTTTTGAGTGTCTTGCACGCTTTTTGGGAGTTACGGGCATGGTCTTACGCTCCATGGATGGTTTATTGCGGCGGCAACACGTCGCCGGGCAGCAGCAGTTTGAGGGGCGGCTTGTCCCCGTCGGCGCAGCAGGCGATGAAATGGGCTTCGACCGCGGGATACTCGTACAGGCGGCAGGAAGCGCCGGGGATACAGGGCGTTTCCCCGTCAAAGCCGATATGGACCGGGGGATAGCCGAGCCCTTCGCCCGTGTATTTGCCGCAGGCTTCCTTGAGCGCCCACAGCCGCGTGAAGCGCTCCGGGTCGTCCCGGCAGAAGGCAAGCTCATCGCTCCTAAGCAGGCGGAAGAGCTTTTCCGGGCGGGGGATCAGCACCTGTACGTCCGCGCCTATGCGGCCTTCAAAGCAGGCGGCGAGGGCGTATTTCCCCGAGTGGGCGACGCTTATGCCGACGCCGGGAAAGGCGGGCAGGAAGGGTTTGCCTGAGGGTGCGTATTCAAGCTGCCTTTGTGTTCCGGCGGCTCCCAGCCCGTCCAGGATGTGTTCCAGCAGCAGACCCGCGCCCACGCACAGGCGCCTGTCGCTTTCGGGCTTCAGGCGCGCGGCCTTTTCCCTGCGGACGGGGCTCACCCGTTCAAGCGCGCGGGAGTAGGCGTCTTTGGACTCAAGGAAATCCACTTTCAGCAGAAAGATCCCGTAAGGCATAGCGCTCTCTTTCATGGTATGTTATTGAAATTTTACCATAGTCCGGGGAATTTTGCAATCAGAATATGGACGGGCGTCAGAAAAAGTGGTAATATTATCGGCAAATGCACGAAAGGAGACACATGATGAAGAAAATCGTATCCATGATCCTTTGTCTTGCGCTGCTGGCGGGGCTGTTCGGCTTCGCTTCAGCCGAGCCCGAAAGCGCCTATACGCTTAAGGACAGCCGCCGCTTTGAGCTTGTGGGCGCGGACGTAAGGGTGTACGAGCACAACAAGACCGGCGCGCTGGTGATGTTCGTGAACAATTCCGACACCAACCGCACGTTCCAGATCGCTTTCCGTACCCCGACGTATACGGACAAGGGCATTGCCCACGTGCTGGAGCACTCCGTGCTGGGCGGCTCGGAGAAATACCCCTCCAGGGGCCTGTTCACCAGCCTGAGCGCCCAGACTTACAACACCTACATGAACGCCTACACCGCCAACTACATGACGGCGTATCCCGTGGCGTCCCTGAGCGAGAGCCAGCTGCTCAAGTTCGTGGATTTCTACACCGACAGCGTGTTCAATCCCATGATCCTGGAAGATGAGGATATTTTCAGGGAAGAAGCCTGGCGCTACACCCTGGACGATCCCGAGGACGAACTGGGCATCGAGGGCACGGTGTATTCCGAAATGCAGGGCTCCTACACCCTGGCCCGCGCCGCTATGCTCAACTACTACAACACCCTGTTCCCCGGCGCCACCGCGGGCAGAGACTCCGGCGGCATCCCCGAGGTGATCTACACCATGAGCTGGGAAGACGTTACGGAGTTTTATAAGGAATACTACCATCCCTCCAACTCCCTGAGCGTGATCTACGGCGACATACAGGACAAAAACGCCTTCCTTACGCTGCTGGACGGGTATTTTTCCGCGTACGAGCGCAAAGAATTCGATATCGCGGAAAAGGATTACGCTCCCATAACCGAGAGCGTCACCGCCGAGTTCGGCTATCCCGTGGCCGAAAACAGCGACACCGACAAACAGGCGCAGATGTTCTACGGCTTTGCCACCGACTGCACCTACGCCGACTATGACGATTTGGACTACCTGACCACGCTCATGAGCGACGACTCCGCCTACTTCACCCAGACGCTCAAAAAGGAGCTGCCCGGGGCGGCCGGCGGCGTATATGTGGACAATATCACCCCCGAAATATCGGTCATGTTCTACGCGCAGGGCGTGAACCGGGAAGATGCCGACACGTTCAGGCGCATCTGCGACGAGGCTATCGCCGATGCCGCGAACAACGGCTTTGACCCCCAGGCGGTAGATGCCATAGTGTCGGGCTACAACCTGAGCATTCAGCTGATCGGCGAGGAAGACGAGCTGAACACAGACATTGTGCAGACCATAGCCCAGTACTGGGTGCTCCAGGACGACCTGTTCGGCTATATGGACTGGATCGACCATCTGGATTCCTTTGAGGAGAAGGCGCTGGACGGCACCCTGTCCGGGGCGGCCGAAAAGTACCTGCTGGGCAATGAAAGGAACGCGCTGGTCGTGACCTATCCCGTGCCCGGACTGCTGGAAGAAAACACCGAGGCGTTCAACGCCCTGCTGCAGGCGGACAAGGCCCGGATGAGCGAAGAAGAGATCCAGGCCATCGTGGACTACAAACCCTACGACAAGGACGCGCTGGACGAAGCTACCAAGGGATTCATAGCCCAGCTTACCGCCGTGACCACCCAGAGCCTGCCCGAGGACCTGCGCGTGTACGAGATCTCGGACGAGACGGACGCGGACGGCGTGCGCTTCGTGACCGCGGACGCGAATCTGGACGGCGTGGGCGAGACCGCCCTCATGCTGGACGCTTCCGGCCTTAAGGAGGAGCAGCTCCACTACTTCAAGCTGCTGTGCGACCTGCTGGGCGAACTGGACACCGAGGACCACACCAAGCAGGAGATCGCCACCCTGAGCGCCCGCTACCTGTACGACGGCGTCATAAAGGTGAGCGCCATGGGCGACCTTGAGAG
>JAGCIC010000042.1 GCA_017648805.1 Clostridia bacterium | reverse complement strand
TTTTCGATTATGTAGCAGTTGGCGGCGCATTCGCCTATGGCCCTGACTGATATCTCCATCAGAATTCCTTTCGGCTGTCCAGCAGTATGGTCACGGGCCGTCGTTGAGCAGCGTGACTTCCATGTGGGCGCGGAACACCCCGGTCTGCACGGGTATGTTCAGCTTTTTGAGCCCCTGGGCCACATAGTCGCACAGCTTCCGGGCGCTTTCGGGTTCAAGGGCGCCTGAAAAGGAAGGACGGTTACCGTGCCGGGCGTCGCCCGCCAGAGTGAACTGGCTCACCAGCAGCACGCTGCCGCCCACGTCGCCCACGGACAGGTTCATCTTCTCGTTTTCGTCCTCGAATACCCTGAGGCCCGCGACCTTTTTTATTATATAGTCCGCGTCCGTTTCCGTGTCGCCGTCCATGGCGCCCAGCAGGACCATATAGCCCTTGCCGATCCTGCCCACGGTCTCGCCTTCCACGTCCACGAACGAATAGTTTACCCTTTGCACTACGGCGCGCATCCGTTTTCCTCCGTTTACATTCCGGTCCTGAACACTTCGAGTATGTCGCTGCGCTTCTGCAGCTGGCGGATCACCTTGTCCAGCTGGCCCGTGTCCCTGATCTCCAGCGTAAGGTTGATCTGGCTGGTTCCGTTTCTGAGGCTGCGGGCGGCCACCGCCAGAAGCGGCACCTCCAGGTTCGCGAACAGGTTGCTCAGGTCGCCCAGCAGGCCCACCTTGTCGTAGCTGCGGACCTGTATCTCCGCTTCGTAGCTGCTCTTGCCCTCGCTGGCCCAGTTGACGCGCACCATGCGCCCGGGCTCTATGGAGCCGTCCAGCATGTTCACGCAGTCCGCCCTGTGGATGCTCACGCCCCTGCCGTTGGTCACGTAGCCCACTATCTTGTCCCCGGGCAGGGGGTTGCAGCAGCGGGCGAACCTGACCAACATGCTGGCGTCGCCCTCCACTTCCACGCCCTGTGTGGTGTGGGTGCGGGGCTTTGAAGGCACCTTTTCAGGCAGGTTCTCTATGGGCCTGGCTTCCTGTTTGACGCTCTTGCGGTACTCGTCGTTCAGGCGGTTGATTATCTGGGGCGCGCTCAGGCCGCCGAACCCCACCGTGACGTACAGATCGTCCAGGCCCGACAGGGAATAGCGGCGGTACAGGGTCTCCAGGAACTCGGTCTTGAACAGGTCCACGTAGTTCAGGCCCATGCGCTTGAGCTCGCGCTCGATCAGCTCCCTGCCGCGGGCGAGGTTCTCGTCCTTGGACGCGTTCTTGAGGAAGGCGCGGATCTTGGCCTTGGCTTCGCCCGTGACCACTATGTTCAGCCAGTCCAGGGACGGGCCTTTTGAGGCGGCGGAGGTGATGACTTCCACCAGGTTGCCGCTTTCCAGCTTGGTGGACAGGGGCACCATTTTTCTGTCCACACGCGCGCCCACGCAGCGGTTGCCCACGGCGGTGTGGATGCGGTAGGCGAAGTCGATGGGCGTGGCGCCCCGGGGCAGGGAGATGATGTCTCCCGCCGGTGTGAACACGTACACGTCGTCCTGAAACAGGTCGGTGCGCAGGAAGGTAGAAAATTCGTCCGCGTCGCCGGTCTCGCTGGACCAGTCGATTATGCGCCTGAGCCAGGAGAGCTTGTCGTCCAGCTCGTCCGCGGCACGTCCCTCTTTATAGCGCCAGTGGGCGGCGATGCCGTATTCCGCGTTCTGGTGCATCTCGAACGTCCGGATCTGCACCTCGAATATCTGGCCGCTTTTGTCTATAACGGTGGTGTGCAGGCTCTGGTAGATGCCGTACTTGGGGGAGTGGATATAGTCCTTGATGCGGTCGGGCATGGGCTTCCAGATGCTGTGCACGATGCCCAGCACGCTGTAGCAGTCGCTAAGCTGCTCCACCACCACCCTGACCGCCACCAGGTCCATTATCTGCTCGTAGGTCTTTTTCTGGGCCTTCATCTTGCGGTATATGGAGTAGCTGTGCTTTATGCGGCCGCTGATCTCGTAGCCCTTGAGTCCCTCGGCGTCCAGGGCGGTCTTCAGGTCCTTTTGTATGTCGCCTATGAGCTTCTGCTGGGCGGGGGCGTTTTCGTCGGTCTTCTGCTTGATGAGCAGGTACTCGGCGGGATCCAGGTATTTGAGGCACAGGTCCTCCAGCTCGCTCTTTATGGCGTAAACGCCCAGACGGTGGGCGAGAGGCGCGTATATGTCCAGCGTCTCCTGGGCGATGTCCTGCCTGCGCTGGGGCTTCTGGGTGTCCAGTGTGCGCATGTTGTGCAGGCGGTCCGCAAGTTTGATCAGCACCACGCGGATCTCCTTGGCCATGGCCATGAACATCTTCCTTATGGACTCGGTCTTCTGCTGGTGCTTGGAGAAGAAGTCCACGTGGTTGAGTTTCGTCACGCCGTCCACCATCTGGCCGATCTCCGCGGAGAACAGCTTTTCTATGGTTTCTCCGGTGACGCCTTCCACGTCCTCCACCACGTCATGCAGCAGGCCTGCGGCGATGGTGGCGGGGTCCATCATTATGTCCGCCAGTATAAGGGCCACGTTGGTGGGGTGGCTGAAGTAGGGCTCCCCGCTCATGCGTACTTGGCCCGCGTGCGCCTGCCGGGCATACTCATACGCCCGGGAGATTATTTCCATATCGTCACGGGGATGGTAGCGCGTGGCGTGGGAGACTATCTCCTCCAGCGGCACTACGCGGTTGGGATTGGTGTCGGCAGTGTATTCCTGGCTCATTTTCTCCTCTCCGCCGTAAGCAGTCTGAACAGTTCGTCGTCTTCGGGCGACTTCTTTTCACGGGTGACCGCGATCTCCACGAGGCCGGCGTCCGCGTTTACGGTTATAAGTCCCATATGGGAAAGTATCTTTATGCCCAGCACGGCCTGCATGGGGGATATGTCCGCCCTCACCCGCGCCAGTTCCAGCAGCCTGTCCGTGCCGGGTATCCTTTCGCTTAAGCGGCTTATGCCCAGCAGCACCCGGTACAGCCCCCTGAGCGCGTCGGTGTCGGGACAGCAGGTGAACGCCTGCGCCGCGGGCAGTCCCTTTATCTGTATGCCGCCCCCGCACAGCCCCTTGGGCACTCCCGCGTAGTATACGCGCTTAAAGCGCGCTGGAGGCGGGGACGCGGGGCACACACATACGCAGTTGAAGCCTCTTATGTCCCGGGGGAACTCCCCGAAGCTCAGGTCGTACTCCCCGTCCAGCTGTTCCATCACCGCCCGGGCGCTCTCCCCGTCCGCGCAGATGACGCAGCGGGAATACAGGCCGGAGGCAAACTCGCGCTTAACGTCCTCGAGCCGGGCGTCGCCCTGCGGCGGGGCGGCAATAAGCGTGTCGATGAACGCGCCGAAGGCGGCGGGATCCTGGGCGGCGCTTAAGGAGGGCACCAGCGGCACCGCGCACTTTGCCAGCGCCTGCACCGTCACCGCCCCGCGGAACTCGTTCACTCCCGGAGAGTATACGAGCTGCACCCGGGAGCCCGATAGGCTCAGTTTGTCCGCCGCACGGAACCAGATACCAGGCAGCCGGCCCTTTTCTCCCGCCAGGGTGAACTTCAGGTGCTCGCCCTCCCGGCCCACGCTGCGGCAGTCCGCCATCTCGCCCTCGCT
>JAGCIC010000041.1 GCA_017648805.1 Clostridia bacterium | reverse complement strand
CGACGAGCCCCAGCAGGTCTTTGGTGTAGCGGGCGGTGTCGATAAAGCTCATGCCCTTTATGACGGCCTGGTAATCCGCGGGCATCGTAAGGCCGCGCCTCTCGAAAAAGCGCCGGTCCACCTCGCCCCACACGCCCAGCGAATCCAGCAGCGTGCCGTCCAGGTCGAATATCGCGCCTCGTATCAAGCTTTCTTCCATAACCTTTTTATAATACCACAGCCGCGCGCAAAAAGCAACCGTCCCGCCCGCCCCGCGGGGGCAAACCCGGCGGAAATATACGTAAAACCTTGTAAAAACTCAAACAAAGATGCCGGAGCGCCCCGCGCCCCGGCACCGTAAGGCGGCGCCCGTCAGGGGATCACAGCCTTTCCTTCTTTTCCACGTCCAGGAAGTATTTGTAGGTGTCCACGGTGAGTTCGCCGCAGGCGGGCTCGTCGCAGGCGATGATGGCCGCGGGATGCATCTGCAGCGCGGAGCAGGTCCACTTCTGGCTCACGCCGCCCTCAACGCTGGCCGCCAGCGCCCGGGCCTTGTTGTGGCCGTTTATGAGGATCAGCACTTCCTTGGAGTCGGTGACCGTCTTGATGCCCACGCTCAGCGCCTTGGAGGGCACCTTGGAGGGATCGTTGTCGAAGAAGCGGGAGTTGACGATCATGGTGTCGGTGGTCAGGGCGCGCACGCCGGTCACGGAGGACAGGGAGGTGAAGGGCTCGTTGAACGCCAGGTGGCCGTCCACGCCGATGCCGCCCATGAACAGGTCGATGCCGCCGTAGGAGGCGATCTTCTTTTCGTAATCCGCGCACTCCTTCTCGGGGTCGGGATTCATGCCGTTAAGGATGTTCACGTTTTCCTTGGGGATGTCGATGTGGTCGAAGAAATTGCTCCACATGAAATGCCAGTAGCTCTGCTCGTGCTCGCGGGGCAGGCCCAGGTACTCGTCCATGTTGAAGGTGACCACGTTTTTGAAGGACACCTTGCCCTCTTTGTTCATTTTGGCCAGGCGGCTGTACACGCCCAGGGGGGACGAGCCGGTGGGCAGGCCCAGCACGAAGGGACGGTTTTCCTTATGGGCGTTGATCCTGCCCGCGATGTACGCGGCCGCCCACTCACACATTTTGTCGTAGTTCTCCTGAATGACAACCCGCATAAAAATCTCTCCTTATCTAAAGGGCGCTTCCCGCGCCCGTATTGGCAGTCAGATGGTACATGAGTATGCCCGCCGCCACCGCCGCGTTCAGGCTCTCCGCCTTTCCCCGCATTGGTATTTTAAGCCTTATGTCGCTTAATGCCTGCACTTCGGGGGACACGCCGTGCGCCTCGGAGCCTATCACCAGCACGAACTTTTCCGGCGCCTGCCCGGGCGCGGAATACATGTCCTGTCCGTCCAGGGCGGAGGAGATCACTTTATAGCCTTCGCGTTTGAGCTCCCTGAGCCTTTCGGCCAAAGGACACTGTTCGTGCCTGACCCTGAAAGCGCTGCCCATGGTTGAGCGCATCACCTTGGGGGAAAACACGTCCGGGCAGCCCTCGCCCAGCAGCAGCCCGTCCAGCCCCGCCGCGTCCAGCGTGCGGATTATGGTGCCCACGTTGCCCGGGTCCTGCACCCCGTCCAGCGCGACGAGTCTTGCCGCCTCGGGTGGCAGGGGAACGCTCGGGGGCAGGCGGAACACGGCGGCCAAACCCTGGGGCGTCTTCGTGTCGCACACGGCTTCTATCACGCTCCTGGGCACCGTGAACGCCTGGGCGCCCCGCTTTTCCAGTTCGAGCGCGAGGGGGCATTCCTCCTGGAAGATGCCCGCCTCGGGGATGAGCCCGCTGCCGAGCGCCTCCAGTATCATCACTTCCCCTTCCGCTATGAACGCGCCTTCCTGCCGGCGGCCCCGGGCCGTGAGCAGGCTTTTCATGCGCTTTATGAGCGGATTGTGCAGGGAGGTGATCGTAAGCATCCGGCAGACTCTTTTCCTTTAAAAATCGGCAATATGATACATCAACGTGCCCGAAAAGTCAACCCGCGCGCGGGGGCGTCACTTTTTGTCCAGCCCCCGGGACACCGCGAAACTGTCCGCCATCCACTTTACGTCCTTGGCCTTGAAACTGCTGCGGTTCATAATGCTGTTGAACGCGCTTTCCGGGGCGAAGCCGCCCTGTATGGGGCCGGGGCGCAGGTCGTTTATGTCCTTGCGGGAGCCCATGTAGGAGGGGATTATGTCTATGCCCGCGTCCTCGACCTGCCCGGAGGGATACACGGTGAAGGCCTGGCGGAATATGGTGCAGCGGCTGTCGGAGGGGTTGTAGTTGCCGCCGAAGCAGAAATTGCCCAGGCTGCCGATCAGGTACTTGCCCTTGTACTTCGTTATCCCCGAATACACGTGGGAGTGGTTGCCCACCACTATGTCCGCGCCCAGGTCTATGCACAGCTTGCCCGCCTGCAGCACCCGGTCGCCTATGGCGTGGGTGTTCTCAACGCCCCCGTGGTAGGACACTATGAGTATGTCGCTCTTCGCCCGGGCTTCCGTCACCACCCGCTTTATGTCCTCGTCCGTGCTCTTCCACTGGTCAAAGCCGACGAAGGCCACCGTTACGCCGTTTTTCTCCGCGTAATACACCCTGTCGTAGCCGCAGCTGCCTATGCCCTCCGCGTCCAGCGCGCTCACGGTGTCGTCAAAACCCTGCTGACCGAAATTGAAGATGTGGTTGTTGGCCAGGTTCGCGACCTCCACTCCCCCCTCGGTCAGTATCTTCGCGTAGTCCGGCCGCCCGCGGAAGTAGTACCGGGCCTTTTCGCCCTTGACGTCGCTCTGGGTCAGTGGGCCTTCAAGGTTCACCACGGTAAAGTCGTCCTTTGAGAACAGCTCCGCCACCTGGCCGAAAAAGTAACCGTAGCCCTTTTCGTCGCACACCTTCGCGAAGTACCTTTCGGAGGAGCCCCCCGCTTCCCCGCCCAGCGTGCAGTCGCCCACAAAGCTGAACACCAGAGTCACGCCTTCCTCCGCAAGCGCGCAGCCAAGGCACATGATCAGCGCGAGTATGATCGCCAGCGTCTTTTTCATATCGGCACCCCGTCTATCTGTCCGCGTTGGGCAGGTACGCGCCCATTTTCACCAGTTTGTTCTGTATCTCCTTCACGTCCGCCTCGCGCACGTCCTCCGCCTTCTGCTCCAGCGCCTGCGCCGCCGCCGTGCCCGCCGCCTGGCCGGTGATGAAGCAGCCCGGCATGACCCTCACGCTGGAGAGCATGTACCTGTCGGTGCCTATGCACCTGCCCGCGCACAGCAGGTTGGAAAAGCCCTTCACTGTAAGGCTGCGCAGGGGGATGCCGTAGCTTTCCCCGTCCTTCTAGCGCAGGGAGGTATATTCGCCTATGAACTTCTCGTAGCCCGCCCTGTCGTTGGTGGAGG
>JAGCIC010000040.1 GCA_017648805.1 Clostridia bacterium | reverse complement strand
TTGATCCTGCTTTGGTGAAGTCCGTCGAGAACGCTTACGCCAAAGAAGACTGTCCAGCCGGGAAATACGCGCTCGGTCAGTTGCTGGAGAACTACAGTATCGCCAAGCAGGAGCAGGTCGCCGTCTGTCAGGATACGGGCATGTGCGTGGTGTTCTGTGAACTTGGCCAGGACGCTCACATAACAGGCGGCGTGTTTGAGGTTGCCGTGAACGAAGGCGTGCGCCGGGCATATGGCGGGCTGCGGAAAAGCGTGGTTAAAGACCCGCTGTTTGACCGCCGCAACACGATTGACAATACCCCCGCCGTGATCCACACCCGCATCGTTCCGGGAGACAGGCTCGCCGTAACCGTCGTATGCAAGGGTTTTGGCAGCGAAAACATGTCCGCGATCAAAATGCTGCCTCCTTCTGCCGGAGAAGCGGGCGTGATCGACTTTGTGGTGGACACGGTCAGGCGTGCCGGAGCTAACCCCTGTCCCCCGATCATACTCGGTGTAGCTATAGGCGGCACCTTCGAGCAGGCGGCAACGTATGCCAAGCTCATGACCGCCCATCCGTTTGAAGAAGAAAATCCGGATCCCGCCTACGCGGCGCTGGAAACAAAGCTGCTGAACGAAATCAACTCGCTTGGCATAGGCGCGGCGGGTTTCGGCGGCAAAACCACCTGCCTCAAGGTGAGCATCCGCGCACTGCCCACCCACATAGCGGGGATGCCCGTAGCGGTGAATGTGTGCTGCCACGCTTCCCGCCACGCAAAGGCGGTGATCTGATGGAGCATAAACGGCTTGCCCTTCCGCTTTCAAGCGAAGATATCCTCTCCCTGCGGGCCGGCGACTGCGTGCTTTTAAGCGGCACGGTCTACACCGCCCGGGACGCGGCGCACAAGCGCATCGTGGAGACGCTGGAGAGGGGCGAAAACCCGCCCATAGACCTTGATTCCGCCGCCATATACTACTGCGGACCCGCACCTGCTCCGGAAGGCTGGGTGATCGGCCCCGCCGGCCCAACCACTTCCTACCGAATGGACGCGTATACTCCCCGCCTTATACGCGAGGGGCTTAAAGTCATGATAGGCAAGGGCCAGCGCTCGGATGCGGTCATGGATGCAATAAAAGCGCATTCATGTGTATACTTTGCCGCCGTGGGCGGCGCCGCGGCGCTGCTTTCAAAGCATATCACCGCCTGCGAGACAGTAGCCTATGAAGATCTAGGCGCGGAAGCGATAAGGAAGCTCACATTCAGCGATTTCCCGGTCACCGTGGCTGCGGACTGCCTGGGGGGCAGCATATACGCCCGGTGATCCCGTGCCGCTATATAAAACACAGAGCGCTTTTCGCGCTCTGTGTTTAATTTTCATATCTTTATTCAACCTTGAAACCCGCGTTTATATACGCCGCCAGCATATCGCTGATCTTCGCGTTTTTGCCACCCCTGGCCACGATCACGTCCGCGTAATTCACATAAGCACGGATGTATTTTTCGTACATGGGCTTGACAGTGGAAAGATACTGGGCTTCTATGCCCGCGATATCGCGCCCGCGCTCCACTATGTCGCGTTTTATGCGTCTGAGCAGGCAGATGTCCGGGTCCACGCTGATGTAGATCTTGAAATCCATCATGTCCCTGAGCCGCTCGTCGTGGAACGCGTGTATGCCCTCGATTATCACCGTATCGGGCGGGAATATAAGCTCGTCCGGCAAGTCCGCCCGGCAGTGATGGGCATAATCATACGCCTTGCGGGTGATGGGCTTCCCTTCTTTCAGGCAGGTGATATCGTACAAAAGCTCATCGTGTTCGAACACGCCGGGCTCGTCGTAGTTGATCTTGCTGCGTTCCTCAAAGGGAAGGTAAGCATGGTCCCTGTAATAGGCGTCCTGATTCAGCAGCAGCGTATTGCCTTTTAATTTCTGCTGCAGTTCCTTCGCCAGAGTACTCTTGCCCGAGCCGCTGGCGCCGCAGATGCCTATGATCAGCATTTTCTCAGCTCCTTTTTAGTTTGTACCGCACGGCCAAGCAGGACCTTTGCGTGATTTACCGCGCTTTCATCGCTGCTCTCGCCGCCTATAAGCCGCGTGACTTCCTTAAGCCGTCCTTCATCGTCCAGCCGCCTGACCATTGACACCGTGCGCTCGCCCTCCTGGTGTTTTTCCACCATGAACTGCGTGTCTGAGAGCGCCGCTATCTGCGCCAGATGGGTCACGCAGATGACCTGTCTGTCTCCCGCCAGCAGAGCCAGCTTTTCGCCCACTGTCTGAGCCATTCGACCGGAAATGCCCGTGTCTATCTCGTCAAATATAAGCGTCTCTATGCCGTCGCCCGATGCCAGCACCACCTTGAGCGCCAGCATGAAACGGGACATTTCACCTCCGGAAGCGATGTCCTTGAGCGGCTTCATGGGTTCACCCGGGTTTGTTGAGATCACGAACTCAACCTCTTCCGCGCCGCGCGCGCAGGGCGGGACCGGCGTAAGCTGCACCTTGAGCACCGCCTTTTCCATGCCCAGGTCCTTAAGCTGCTCCATTATCGCTTTTTCAAGCCTTTTGGCCGCGTCGCTGCGGGCAGCGGTTAGCCTCGATGCGGACTGATAAAGCGCTTTTTCGGCCTTTTCCAACTCCGCAGTCAGTTCGTCACGCCTGAAATCAATGTTTGCCAGCTCGTCCAGCTCCTCCTGAGCCTTCCGGGCATATTCAATCACGTCGCTTATCTCCGGACCGTACTTGCGCTTGAGCTTTTTGAGCTTTTCAAGTCTTTCATACACCCTGTCCGCCTGTGC
>JAGCIC010000039.1 GCA_017648805.1 Clostridia bacterium | reverse complement strand
GAGCCCACGGACACCAGAAAGTCCGTGTCCGGCTGGAGCGCCAGGAACACCTCGCCCACGGCGGTCTCGTCGGGTTCCAAGCGCTCCTTGCGTTTGAGCACGCAGTCGTGCACCTTGAATCCCGCCGCTTTGAGCAGAGCGCTCACTTTCGCACCCGCGATGTCCCAGGTTATGTTGTCCGCCACCAGCACGCAGTGTTTGCCGTAAGCGCGCTTCTGTATGTACCCGGCGGTGTTGTCGATTATGCCGCCGCCCACGTATATGTCCTGGTCCGGCTTGTTGTGCACCGAACCGCAGGCGCACTCTATATCGGATATGATCAAACGGTTGTCCTTGTCGTACCTCATTTTGTAAGACATCGCGGCAGCCTCCTGTTTTCGCTTGAGCTGGAACCGGGTGTTCCCGATCCGGGACCATTATAATGCCCCGCCGCCATAAATGCAAGCGCGAAAACTTCCCCGCGGCGGAAAGCGCATCTTGTCCGTCTGCTGATCGTGTGATACAATAACGTTCATTGGCACGTACAGCTTCAATTGCCACGGAGGACGCAGATGAACCGCAGCAAGATCGTCATAGACCCCGCTTTATTCCCGGATGAGATCCGTCATTTTGTCGCGAATGCCGACATATATGACAGCAGCTGCTCGGAGGCGGCGCGCGTGTATTATATCGACGCGCAGGGCGGTCTGTTCCTGAAAAGATGTGCCGCGGGCAGCCTTGAACGGGAAGCCGCCATGACCGGATACTTCCATTCACTGGGGTTGTCCGCCGAAGTGGTGGCCTATATCCGCAAAGACGGCTGCGACTGGCTCGTCACCCGGCGGGTGCCCGGCGAGGACTGCACTCACCCTTCGCTGCTCGCCCGGCCCGAACGGCTCTGCGCCGTCATGGGCGAGCAGTTAATGCATCTGCACGGCATGGATACCGGCCGCTGCCCCGTAAAGGACAGGCTGGACACTTACAGATCCGGCGTCGCTTCGGGGCTTTCAAAGGGCATATACGAGCCCAAACACATAAAAGAGATATATCCGTTTTCATCTTTCGGGGAAGCCGCACAGTGGGCCGAAAAAGGGCTCAGGCTGCTTAAGGCGGACACGCTTATACACGGAGACTTCTGCCTGCCCAACATCATACTGGACAGCACGGACTTTTCCGGCTTCATAGACCTGGGCAGCGCCGGCGTGGCGGACAGGCACATAGACCTGTTCTGGGGCATCTGGTCGCTCAACTATAACCTGCACACTCCCCGCTACACGGACAGGTTCCTGGACGCCTACGGCAGGGACAAGGTCGAGCCGGAACTGCTGCGCTGCGTAGCCGCCATGGAGACCGTAAGCGACTGATCCCCTGGCAGGCAAAGGAAAAGCGCCTTTGGCGGGCGCTTTTCCATTTTTGGTTTTATACCTTTATTTTCAAAACGTTGGCGCAGAACACGGGAAGCCTGTCCGGCAGTTTCACCAGCAGCACGCCGAACTCCTGTTTGTGCTCCAGTTGTCCGCAGCCCAGCAATTCCACGGACCTGATTTCCTGATCGCCGAAACTGCGCACGGTCAGCGTCTCGCCGCCCTTTGCGCCCATCAGGAACGCGTACACGTATCCGTCCTTCTGCACGAAGCGCAGGTCGCCGGGCGTCCAGTCGGTCTTGTCTTCCCTGAAACCCTCGATCTTCACGAAGGTCTCCCCCTCGCTGAACACGCGCCAGGGGCGGGTGGAGTATACCGCCTCGCCGCATACTTTGAACCATTCGGCCAGCTTCTTGAGTATGAACTCCGCGTCGTCGTCTATGGTGCCGTCCGGGCGCTGCAGGATGTTCAGCAGCATGGTGCCGTTTTTGGATATTATGTCCGCGAGCATCTCGATAATCTGTTCCGGGCTCTTATAGGGTTTTTGCACGTCGTAGAACCAGTTGCCAATGCAGGTATCCGTGTGCCAGGGTTCGGGCATTATGCCGGGCAGCTGGCTCTTTTCTATGTCCAGCGTTCCCACGCAGTGGATCTCCGGCGTTCTGTCCTTCTGGAGGTACACCGACTGATTCTTCCCGTGCCTGGCGATGGAATTGTTGTACAGGTATGCTACCGCTTCGAGGCCTATCGTGTA
This sequence comes from Clostridia bacterium, assembly GCA_017648805.1. Next base: position 6,067 of record JAGCIC010000039.1, on the reverse strand, counting down.
TTCTTCAGGGTCTATCCCGTCGGTCTTCACGTCCCAGTTGCTGCCGAAAGGCAGGGAGCCGTCGGTGTATAGGATGTCAGGCTCGAATGCGTCTATCATCTCCTTGACCGCCCTGAGCCAGTACGCCCGAAAAGCCGGATTGGGCGAATACCAATGTTCTATTTTGGTCAGGTCCGCCGGTCCGTCGTTGTAGTTATCGTGGTAGAAGTCTCTGTATGCGGGATCGTTGCCGTCGTATGGCACGCCCGCGTAAGGGCCGGTGGCGTCGCAGCCCTTGTTTACCCGCCACCAGGAAAAGGAAGCGCCCAGGTGCTCGGTCAGGCCGAAATACAGCCCCCGCTTCCGGGCCGCTGCCTGCCACAGCGCCACTATGTCCTTGTGCGGTCCCGCATTCACGCTGTTCATGCGGTTCACTTTGCTATCGTAGTTGAAAAAGTGGTCGTGATGTGTCGCCTGCGCCATAAAATACCTGGCGCCCGCCTTCACGTACTTGTCCATCAGCGCTTCCGGGTCGAAGTTCTCCGCTTTCCACAGCTGCACCAGGTCCTTGTACCCGAATTTGGACGGATGCCCGTAGTGCCTGACGTGGTACTCGTACTGTGGCGTGCCCTGAATGTACATGTTGCGGGCGTACCAGTCTCCGAACATGGGCACGCTCTGGGGACCCCAGTGGCTCCATATGCCGAACTTGGCATCCCTGAACCAGTCGGGCGCGGAATACTGTTTAAGTGACTCGAACGTGGGCTCGAAACGTTTCTGTGTCTGTTCGCTCATGGAAGCCTCCTTCGGAAACGGAACGGTCATACGGCCTTATCGGGTACAGCTTACCACAAACCTGCATAAAAAGCAACCGACCGGCGTCTCCCACAGCCCGGTCCATACTGGGTTTTTGATCCCCGTTGTAGACATAAAACAGAAACCACGCTATAATATGACCATCGTTCAATCACACCAAACGGAAAGGCGGACTTAGAAAAATGAGAAACAGAACAAAACGGCTGCTGCGGACGCTGTGCGCGCTCGTGGCGCTGACCATGCTGGGCAGCGCTGCTGCCGCTGCGGAAGGAGAAAACACCGTGTATGCATCCTCGTTCATAGCGGGCGTGGACGGCTGGTACGCCCGGGGCGCGCAGCAGGTATACAGGACCACCGAGGCAACGCTCAGGGTGACGGGCCGTGAAAGCGACTGGCACTCTCCGGGCCGCAACTTCGAGCTTGCGGCAGGCGCGCAGTACACTTTGAGCGCGGAAGTGTTCCAGGATGAGGCGGAAAGCGCCGAGTTCCTGATCTCCGTAGCCCATTCCTCGGGCGGCGTGGAAACCTACGAGAATCTCGCCCGCGGCACCGCCAAAAAGGGCGAATGGACCCGGATAGAGGGCAAGTGGAATGCGGGGCAGTTCGATTCCTACGTGCTGTACGTGGAGACCCTGGGCGCGCCTACTTTAAGCTTCGAGATGCGTGATTTCCGTGTTACGGCGCCCCTGGGTTCCCCCACTCCCCGGCCCACAGAGCCGCCCATGGTGATAGAGGAAGTCAAGGACATCCCTTCCCTTAAGGAAGCGTACGCCGGGAAGTTCGACTTCGGCATGGCAGCCGGCCCCCGGGAACTGGGCAACCTGAAGCTCAGGGACCTGATGATCCGGCAGTGCGCCATACTCACTCCCGAAAACGAACTGAAGCCCGACTCCGTGCTGGACGTGGAAGCTTCAAAGAAGCTTTCGGTCAATGACGAGACCGCCGTGGCAGTAAGGCTGGATTCCGCCAAAGCGCTGCTTACATTTGCCTCCAAAGAAGGCATAAAGGTGCACGGTCACGTGCTGGTGTGGCACAGCCAGACCCCCAAGGCGTTCTTCCGTGAAGGCTATGACGTGAACCGTCCCTACGTGAGCCGCGAGGTCATGCTCGCGCGACTGGAAAACTACATCCGCCAGCTGCTGGAAGGACTGGAAAGGGAGTATCCCGGCGTTATAGTGTCCTGGGACGTGGTCAACGAAGCGATAGACGACGGCACCGGCCTGCTCAGGGATTCCGACTGGAAAAAGACCATAGGCGACGACTTTGTGCGGCAGGCGTTCGCCTTCGCCCGCAAATACGCTCCCGAAGGCGTCAAACTCTACTACAACGACTACAACACCCCGGAAACGGTGAAGCTGGGCGGCATCATCCGCCTGCTGGAAGAGATCATTCCCGACGGCACGATTGACGGCTACGGCTTCCAGATGCACTATACCGTGGGCTATCCTTCCCTGCTGAAGATCAACACCGCGCTTAAAAAGATCACGGACCTGGGCATTAAGATACGCGTAAGCGAGCTGGATATAGGCGTCACCTCCAACACCCAGAGCGAGTTCGAAGCCCAGGCGCGCAGGTACGCCCAGATAATGAAGCTGCTGCTCAATTATTCCGACTCGCTCGAGGCGGTGCAGATATGGGGCATCACCGACGCCAACAGCTGGCGCAGGAGCGAATACCCCCTGCTTTTCACGTCCAAGTTCTATCCCAAGCCCGCGTTCTGGGCGGTGCTGGATCCCGACTCCGTGCAGTAGGAGACGATCAGATTCGGCAAAACGAAACCGGGGCGCGCCCGTGTGAGCGCGCCCCGGTCTTTTTTTGTCACGGACCGCTTGGGACCGGATCAGTTGAACAGCTGGTCCAGATTGTCCTGCACGACCTGCTTGTACTGCTCCTGCAGCTGGGCGGGAGTGTACTCGCCGTCCAGGAACTGACGGAACGGGATGTCGTTGATGAAGATCTGGATGAAGTCGACCATGGTACGGGAGCCGTACTCGAGCATGACCTCGAAGTTCTCCTCCTGCAGATCGAACTTGTTGCTGGTGGACACATAGTGCCACTCGAGCTCGTCGGGATCGTCACGCAGGGTGGTGTCATCGTTGAACCAGTTCACGTACTGACGCAGCACGTTGTACACCAGCTTGGGATCTTCCACGTTGGAGGGGATCAGCCAGTAGTTGCTGTTGGCCAGCTGGGTGGAGTTGGTCTCCGCGTTGCCGCTGGGGCCGATGGGATAAGGAATGAACACCATGTCGAAGTCCAGGTTGGGATCGGCTTCGGTGTAGTCCTTATAGTTGTCCATGATCCAGGTAGTGATGGTGCAGAAGGCGACCTTCTTGTCCCTGTACAGGTAACGGCACACATCCCAGCCGTTCTCTTCGGGAGTGGGATAGGCTACCTTGTCGGTGATGTACAGATCCTGGAGGAACTTGAGGGTCTCGCCCACTTCGGGAGAGGAGAAGTTCTCGGTAGCGGTGGCCGCTACGTAAGTGCCGTTGGACATGAACCAGTAGGGCAGGAAATCGCCCAGCCATCCGCCGTAGCCGTACACGTCGATGACGCCGTCGCCGTCGATGTCACGGGTCAGCACCTGGCAGTACTCACGGAACTTGTCCCAGGTCCACTCGCCGCGGGCGACCAGGTCACGGGGATCCTCAAGGTTGGCATCCTCGATCATCTGCAGGTTGAAGGCCAGGTTGTATACGTGGTCCACCTGGTTCTCGGCGCCCTTGGCGTACAGCAGGGACACGGCGCCGTTGCTCAGGTCAACGAAGTTCATGATGGGGTCGTCGTGGGTCAGCAGCGGATCGTCGGGATCGAGCACGTCCCTCAGGTCGCAGGCCAGGCCGTTCATAACGGCCGGCACGCCGAAGCCCAGCTCAGCGGTGTAGATGTCGAAATCGGGCTCGCCGGCCAGGATGGAGTTGTTCAGAGAGTCGATGGTGCCGGCATAAGTGGGATTGACGAACTCGAAGGTCACGTTGTAGGTGTCTTCGATGGTCTTCACGTTCTCAAATCTCATTATGTCGGTCTCTTTGCCGGTGGCGCCGGGATTGGCTTCCCAGCTCTCGTCATCGGAATCATAGTACATGTCCCACCACACGGCCAGGGTGATGTTGCGGGGCTCGTCGGCCAACGCGGACAGCATGGAAACAGCCATCAGCGCCACCAGAAGCAGGGCCAAAATGCGCTTCATAAGTGTAATATCCTCCTATTGCTGTTGTAGTAATATCGGACGCACGCCGATGGTTACATAGCCGTGCCTACGGCTACGCTGTAAACGGTCCAGGGCTGGGAGCCTTCGCACTCCAGCTTCACGTTCCAGGTGGCCTTGTCTTCGCCGCACACTTCGACGATCTGCTCGTAGGTGATCTGCACGATCTTGCCGTCACTTACAGCCTTTCCGTCGTTGCCTACACGGCTCCAGCCGGCCTCGGCCCAGGGCAGTACGATCCATACATCGCCGCCTTCACACTCGTAGGACACGGTGATCACGCTGCCGGGCACCAGGGCATCGATGAATTCCTGGGGCATCTCGAAACCGCTCTGGGACCAAGCGCCGGCGGAAGTGGAGAAGCCGGGGAATTCGACCAGGTTGGTCAGGCCGTAAAGCTCGGCCTTCTGGCCAACGCGAGCGCTGTATACGGTCCAGGGCGAGGAACCTTCGGCCTGGAGCATCACGTTCCAGGTGGCCTTGTCTGCGCCGCACACCGCTTCGATCTGCTCATAGGTGATATAGGCTCTGTCTCCGATGATAAGAGCTTCGTTCTGAGCTACGCGGCTCCAGCCGGCCTCGGCCCAGGGGAATACCAGCCAGATGTTGCCGTCTTCGGACTCGAAGGCAACTTCGATCACGCTGCCGGGCACCAGGGCGTCGATGAACTCGGGAGTCATCTCGATGCCGGTCTGCGCCCAGGCGGCGCCGGATACGGTAAAGCCGGGCAGCTCGACCGCGTTCTTAAGCACGATCTGGTTGGCCCTCTGGCCCACGCGCACGCCGTACACTGTCCACTCGCTGCCGGCTTCGCACTGGAGCATCACGTTCCAGGTGGCCTTGTCTTCGCCGCAGAACTGCTCGATCAGCTCATAGGGGATCTGGGCGATGGTGTGGCTGTTGTTGCGGGCGTCGACGCCGTTGCCGCAGCCGCCTACGCGCATCCAGCCCGCTGCCGCCCAGGGGAATACGATCCACATGGAACCGTCGGCACTCTCGTAATCCACTTCGATCACGCTGCCGGGCACCAGGGCGTCGATGAACTCCTGAGGCATCTCAAAACCGGCCTGTGCCCAGGCGCCGGCGGAGGTCTTGAAGTTCGGGAACTCTACCACATTGGTGAGTGCTACCAGGTTGCTGAGGTCACGGCCGCTTTCGGGAGCGACGTACTCGGCGGAGAGATCCAGCGCGATGGCATTGCCTTCCGCGTCGAGGAACTTGATGTTGTCCAGGTAGAAGGCTACGGGTTCGCCGCCCGCCTGATCCTCGCGGGAGATGGCGAAGAAGTTGCCGGCCTCGGGCAGGAACGCGCCCGCGAACTTGTGCACTATGGTGCGGGGGTTCTTCTTGGCCAGATATACGGACCAGTTTTCGGAAGCTTCCGCGCTGTCCTCGCCGGTGAAGTCATAGAACTTACCGGACACGGCGTGGAACTTGCCGTCAGAGGCCAGGTCCAGGCCGAAATCTACGCTCACCGCGGCTACGTCCGCCAGACGCTCGCCCAGCAGACCTTCGATGTTGAAAGCTACATAGGGAACCTTGGCGTCGGGAGAGAGGGTGACCTTGAGGGCTTTGGAGCCGTTAAACTCAGCCACCTCGAGAGTGCTGGCGTCAGCGTTGGCCTTGCCCTTCCAAAGGCCCAGGAAACCGAACTCGCCGTCTTCGAAGTCGATGACGTCGACTGCGGCAGTTTCCTCAGCGCTCACCCAGGAGCACATGCCGAGCGCCAGAACGGCGACCAGCAGCCAGGAAACGAATTTCTTCATGATGTACCTCCTTTATTATTATGCCTGAATCAAGGCACAATTAACTGTGTTGGATCTTTCGGCGTTTAGCCGACTATGCCGCTGCGCTCCACGCCTTCTATGAAGCGGCGCTGCAGGATGATGTAGATCGCCACCACCGGGATCAGCACCAGCACCACGCCCGCGTTAAAGTAGAGCTGCAGTTCCCTTAAGCTGTTTATCCTTTCGGCGTTCGCTATAACGTTGATCAGCGTGTCCAGCTTTCGGGTTATCAGAAGCGGTGAGGGCATGTTGAAAGTGTTTGCGAAGAACGAGT
>JAGCIC010000004.1 GCA_017648805.1 Clostridia bacterium | reverse complement strand
CCGGGACTTTGCCGTTCAGGCCGTAAAGCGGGGCTACGCGGCGCTGGCCGTGGAACAGAGGGCCTTCGGTGAGTGCGGCGGCACGGAAAAGGGCCCCGACTGCTTCCAGCCCGCCGTACAGGCGCTTATGCTGGGGCGCACGCTCATAGGCGAAAGATGCTGGGACATCAAATGCGCGCTGGATACCGTGTTTGACTTATTCCCCGTGATCGATAGATCAAGGGTCGCGCTCATGGGAAATTCCGGCGGCGGCACCACTACCTTCTACGCGGCGGCGCTGTATCCGTTTATCAGCGCAGCCATGCCTTCCTGCGCGTTTTCGGGGTACCTGCCCTCCATCGGCGCCCAGAAGCACTGCATATGCAACTATATACCGGGCATAATGAAGGAATTCGACATGGCGGAACTGGCGGGGCTTATCGCTCCCCGACCGCTGGTGATAGTGAGCGGCCAGCACGACGGCATATTCCCCGTCGACTCCGCAAAGGAGCAGTTCTCCATCGCCCGCTCAAGTTACTACGCTCCCCTCGGCGCGGGTGACCGCATACGCCATGTGATAGGTGTCCAGGGCCACCGCTTTTACGCCAAAGATGCCTGGCCGGTATTCGAAGAACTGACCGGGTGGGATAAGCCGTAATATGACGCCTTCCGAGCGCGTCAGGGCGGTATATCACCGCGAGGCTCCCGATTACGTTCCCTTTACTATATACGAGACCAAGGTCGCGGGGCGGCCCTACGAGCGGGAACTCATGGATCTGGGCATCTGCTGCATCAGGCGCCTGGAATCCTTCCGTATCGTCCAGGAAGGCGATGTCACCGTGGAAAAGACCAGGACCGACCTGCCTGGCGGACATTACATACTGCGCAGCGTCACCCATACTCCGTTCGGAGACCTGAGCAAGACGGAAGAGTATGACGATATCACCGCATGGACAAGCGAGTACCCGTTCAAGGACGAAAACGATTACGAAAAGCTGTATTACCTTTTCGACAATCAGAAGGCCGTACCTCGCTATGACGCGCTGAAAGCCGACCGTGAGGAGGATGCGAAAAACGGCAGCGTGCTGGTGCGCACGCATCTCCCGCACGAGCCGGCTTCTGACCTGCTCGACTATATCATGGGTCCGGAAACCTGGTGTTACGAGTGGATGGACAACCGGGACAAGCTGCTTGAGCTCATAGAACAGATGCGCCTGGCGTACGGCCTGACATATCCGATCACAGCAAATGACCCGTTTGAAATTGTTAACCAGGGCGGCAATCCCACCCCGGAGATAATAGGGCGCGAAGGATATAAGAACTTCTACATGAGGGAATACGAGGATGCCTACCGCTTTATCCGCCCCGCCGGCAAACTGCTGGGCACCCACCTGGACGCCTGCAACGGACCGATAATGGACCTGATCGCCGAGGCGAAACTGGATTATATCGAAGCCTACGACCCCGTCATGAGTCCCGGCGTGTACGAAGCGACGCGGATCTTCGGCGACAAGCTGCTTTCGCTGCACTTCCCCTCCGCCTGGCAGCTCCACGACGAAAAGCAGATAGTAAAGGACACCATTGGCCTGATAGAAGCCGCAAAGGATCCCCGCAGGCTCATAATCGGCATAACCGAGGACGCGCCCATGGACCGCTATGTACCGATAGTGCGGGGCATAATGACCGGGATCAGGGAATTCGGTCCCCTTAAATAAACACTTCCGGGAGATCACAATATGGCCGGACTCAGCCCGTTTTTGAAAAGCTGCGCGGCATTCGCAAAAGAAAATGCCCCGAACGTCATCCGCGTTTCCGAAGCATACGGAAACGGAGAGATCAATACCGCCGAACTCATGCCCGCAAGCCCCTGTCAGGACGTGTACTCCGTGGCCAAGACCTTCACCATGACGGGGATCGGCCTGTTGTACGACAAAGGACTGCTAAGGCTTGAAGAGAAGGTATGCGACATCCTTTCGGACGAGCTTCCGGAGAGCGGCATGGACGAAAGGTGGCGCTCTTCCACCGTGGAAACGGCGCTCACCCACCGTCTGGGGCTGCCGGGGGGCTTTCTGGACATAGATGTCAGTCACTCTATGGAGTTCACGGACGACTTTTTAAGGTATCTTTTTACTTATCCGCTGGCGTATGAGCCCGGCACCGAAGACCGCTACTCCGACGGGGCGTACTACCTGCTGTCCCGCATAGCGGAAAAGAAAGCCGGCATGAGGCTGGACGACTTCCTCTGGCGGGAAATGCTGACAAAACTGGAAGTCCGGGAGCTCGCCTGGAGCCATTGTCCGCAGGGGCATCCGATAGGCGCCACCGGGCTGTACGTCCATTCGTCCGACATGGCCAAACTGGGCCTTGTGTACCTGAATAAGGGGCTGTACAAGGGCAAGCGGATACTGTCCGAAGAATGGACCGATCTGGCGGTGGCCAAAGAATTCGCCCTCAACCGCTACGGGCGGAAAGGCACTTACGGAAAAGGCGGCATGTACGGGCAGGAATTGCTGATCGTGCCTTATCAGGACAGGGTAATCGCTGTCCAGTCCTTCAGCGAAACGCCCGATGAATTCAACGCTTTTGTGGGGAGGAGCTTATGAACACCGAAATAAGCAGAGACAACATAATCACCCTGGCGCGCCGCGCCTGCGACACGCTGATGGCGAAATTCGACGCGCCTAAGCTGCCTCCCGTGGGGCAGTTCCACTACCATCAGGGCGTGTTCCTGTCCGGTATGTGCCAGGTGTGGAAGCTGACCGGGGACGACAGGTATTTCGATTATATCCGCAAGTGGGTAGACTCCTGCGTGCGCCCGGACGGGAACATCGTGGGCTTCAACCCCGGGCAGCTGGACGACCTGCAGCCCGGCGTGCTGCTGTTCCCGCTGTATGACCGCACGGGTGACGAACGCTACCGCCCGGCCATGGACACGGTGGCGTACTACATGTCCCATACCGCAACAAATCCCGAAGGCGGGTTCTGGCACAAGGCCTGGTACCGCAACCAGATGTGGCTGGACGGCCTGTATATGGCGGGACCGTTCATGACCGAATACGCGGTGCGTTACGGCCGCCCCGACATGATAGACCAGGTGGTGTTCCAGGCGAAAATGATGCGGGAAAAGACCCGTGACGACAAGACCGGGCTGTGGTACCACGCCTGGGATTACGAAAAGCGCCAGCCCTGGGCCGATCCGGTCACCGGCAGGTCCCCGGAGTTCTGGGGCCGTTCGATAGGCTGGGTGCCCGTGGCGCTGCTTACGGACTGCGAGCTGCTGCCCGAAGGGGAAGCGAAGCGGATCCTCTCTTCCCTTGCCGTGGAGCTGCTGCGCGCACTGCTGCCCTGGCAGGACAGCGCCTCCGGATTGTGGTATCAGGTGGTCAATAAAGGCGATCAGCCGGAAGACTGGCTGGAATCTTCCTGCACCTGTCTGTACGCCGCCGCCCTGTGTATGGCCTTAAGGCAGGGCTTTATGGAGCCTGACGTGCTAAAACCGGCGTTCAAGGCCGTGAAGGGTATTTTCGAGCGCCTGGGCGAGGACGAAAACGGCCTTTTGATAGGCAACGTATGCGTGGGCACCGGCGTGGGCGACTATCCCTTCTACTGCGCCCGTCCCACCAGCACCAACGACCTGCACGGCGTGGGCGCCTTCCTGCTCATGTGCGCCGACGCAGCGAAAGTATCGTAAACCAACCGTCATGTCACGCGCGGCATCCGGCAAGAATAGCCCGGCCGCCGCGTTTTTTGCGCCTTATCCCGGGTATACGGCTTGACTTTACATGGTCTTAATGATATACTGTAACAGTCATATAATAAATACAGGGGGACGATTTATGAAACGGTTTTTAGCGCTCGTGCTTTCGCTGCTTATGCTGTGCTCCGCAATGTTCGCGGCCGGCGCCGAAGGCATACAGGATGCCCTTGAAGCAGCCAGCAAAATGACCGACGAGGAGCTCTACGCCAAGGCGAAGGAAGAGATCGCCAAGGGCGCCCAGCTCAACTTCTATTCCACTACCTCCTTTGCCGAGAAAGCCGCCGACAACTTTATGAAGGCGTATCCCGAGCTGGCCGGCAAGGTGATCTACGCCGAGATCGACGACGGCGAGACCTACACCAAGCTGACCAACCAGATCGGTTCCGGCGTCAAGGACTCTCCCGACATGGCGCTGGTCCAGAACGGTCCCGACCTCAAGGTAAACCTGCTCGAGGATGAGCTGAGCTACAACTACTTCCCCGAAGCCTTCAAAGACGTGGTGCCCGAGCAGTACCAGGAGCCCACCGTCGTGACCTTCATCAACTCCCTTATGATCTACAACAACAAGGAAGGTTCCGTGGGCGTCACCAACGTATGGCAGCTGGTCGAGGAACCCTGGAAGGGCCGCGTGTTCTTCAAGGATCCCACCAACGAGACCGTAAACCTCAACTTCCTTATCATGCTCACCAACCCCGAGTGGACCGAGAAGCTCGCCAAGGCCTACGAGGCGTACTACGGCAAGGCCTGGGAAAGCAAGGAATTCGCCAGCGCCTCCTATCAGTGGATCGACGGTTTCCTCAAGAACGTCAACTACACCTTCACCTCCGCCTCCAAGATCGCTACCGGCATCGCCTCCGGCGCGGCGGGCAACATGGGCGTGTTCGTGTTCTCCAAGCTGCGCAAGGTCGCTGACGAAGACCGTCCCAACCTGAGCGTGCTGCAGTTTGAGAATGACGTGGACTGCTTCTCCGGCTTTATGTACAACATCTACGCCACCGTATGCTCCGACACCGACTGCCCCTACACCTGCGCGCTGTTCATCAACTGGCTGCTGAGCGAGGAAGGCTTTGCCGGCGAAAAGAGCTGGAACTCCAGCCAGGGCTACTACAGCCCCAACACCACCATCGAGAAGCCCGAAGACCTGGAGGACGAAAGCTACATGTACTGGGCGGACAAACTGGTGTTCGAGGATCTGGACTACATTGACGGCCTGGGTGCGGCCTATGCTGACATTTACCGCTTCATCAACGTACGCGTAAGCAAATAAGCATTGCATACGGCGGGGGTCATGTGCCCCCGCCGTTATTATTTTACCGCCGCTGTCTGATTATCGGCGGTCCGGGAGGGTAAACTTATGAAAGAGATCCGGCAGGATCTGAGGCGCGAACCCCTGTATTTCAGGGCGAAGGCGTTCTTTTCCAAGCCCGCCAACCTGATTTTGCTGTTCTTCCTGGCGGTGCTGGCGGCGCTTTCGCTGGCGCCCATGGTGACCATGCTCACCAATATGTTCAAGGTGCACGCGGGCACGGAGAGAAAGCTGCTGCGCCTCAAGGTGGGCAGCCTCACGCTGAATCACTTCGAGATGCTTTTCAGGGATTACGAATGGGGCAGGGCCAATTTCTGGGTCCCGCTGCTCAATTCCCTGATAGTCGCCTGCGGCGCCGGGCTGCTTGGTATACTTATAGGCGGCACGGTCGCCTGGTTCGTGACCCGCTCCGACCTTAAATGCAAAAAGTTCATTTCCGCCGTATTCGTGTTCCCCTACATGATGCCCGCCTGGACACTGGCTCTGTTCTGGACCAACATGTTCCAGAACAGCAAAGTGGGCGGCGGCGTGGTAGGCATGGTGGAATCGCTGTTCGGAATATGCTTGCCCGAATGGTTCGTGTTCGGCCTGTTCCCGATGATAGTGGTGATCGGCCTGCACTACTCCCCCTTCGCCTACCTGCTCATAGGCGGCATACTCAAAAACATGGACGCCACTCTTGAGGAAAGCGCCACGATACTCAAAGCCAACAGGTTCACTATAATCCGCCGGGTGACGGTGCCGATAATCATGCCCGCGGTGCTGTCCACCTTCCTGCTCATCTTCTCCTCCGGCTTTGCCAGCTACACGGTGCCGGTGTTCCTGGGTTCTGCCACCCGCACCTTCACCCTCTCCACCAAGATGCGCGCCCTCATACAGGCGGGCTACGAGGGGCAGGGCTACATTATCGCATTTATCTCCATACTGCTGGGTACGATCATACTGGGCGTGAACCAGTACTTTACCGGCAAGCGCAAGAGCTTTACCACCGTTACCGGCAAAAGCGGCCAGGTGTCCCTGGTCAAGCTCAAAAAGGCCAACTGGCCCATTTCGGCGCTGTTGATATTCCTTACGCTGTTCTTCGCCATAATGCCTCTGGTGTCCTTCGCGCTGGAGAGCGTGATTCGCCAGCCCGGCAACTACTCACTTTCCAACATGACCCTCAACTTCTGGATCGGCACGGAAGCCTCCCAGTTTGAAACAGGCATGCCCAGCGGCATACTCATCAATTCCACAATGTGGGCGGGACTCGCCCGGCAGGTGGGCCTGGCGCTGGCGGTCAGCATGGTGGTGGGTACCTGCGGAATGCTGATAGGCTACGCATGCGTGCGCAGAAGGGGCAGTTTCCTGTCCCGGGCAGTTGAAAACCTGGCATTCTTCCCCTACCTGATGCCCGCCATGGCCTTCGGAACGATCTACCTCGCGGTAGCTACCAGCGGCGGCTTCAAGTGGATGTACGGTTCCTTCTTCCTGCTGGGTCTGGTGGCGGGCGTCAAGTTCCTGCCTTTCGCCTCCCGTTCCGGCGTGAACTCCATGATGCAGATCTCCCCGGAGATCGAGGAAGCCGCCACCATTTTCGGCGTGCCCTGGGTCACACGCATGGCGCGCATACTGTTCCCCATACAGAAGAGCGCCATCATTTCCGGCTATCTGCTGCCCGTGATAAACGTCATGCGCGAGGTGGCGCTGTTTACACTGCTGGTACCGTATCCGCGCTACCTGCTCACCACCATGCTGTTCTCATTTAACGAGACGGGCTACTCCCAGTACGGCAGCGCGGTGACACTGCTGATCATACTGATAATAATTGGCATCAACTCGCTGGTAAACAAACTGACCGGCGCGTCATTCGACAAGGGAATCGGAGGTTAAGCACATGCCGCAGATCATACTTGAACACATAAACAAACGCTTCGACAAGTTCGTCGCCGTGGACGACCTGAACCTGGTCATAGAGGACCGGGGCTTCGTTACGCTCCTTGGACCCTCCGGCTGCGGCAAGACCACAACGCTTAGAATGATCGCGGGGCTGGAGACCCCCACCTCTGGCCGCATACTCATTGACGGAAAGCCGGTGTACGATTCGGAAAAGGGCATCAACCTGCCTCCCAACAAGCGCGACATCGGATTCCTGTTCCAGAACTACGCGCTGTGGCCCCACATGACGGTGTACCAGAACATCGCCTTCGGCCTGGAAATGCTCAAGTGGGACAAAAAGCGCATACAGGAGCGGGTGCAGGAGATGCTCAGACTGCTCAAGATCGAGCAGTTCGTGAAGCGCTACCCCGCCGAGCTCTCCGGCGGCCAGCAGCAAAGGGTGGCCATCGCCCGCACGCTGGCCCCCAGCCCCCGCGTGCTGTTCATGGACGAGCCTCTTTCCAACCTGGACGCCAAGCTGAGGGGCGAGATGCGTACGGAACTGAAGCGCCTGCACACGGATACCAACTCCACCTTCGTTTATGTGACCCACGACCAGTTGGAAGCCATGACTTTGTCCACCCGGGTCTGCCTGATGGAGACCGGCGTGCTGCAACAGTACGCGCCGCCTCTTGAGATCTACAACCGCCCGGCCAACACTTTCGTGGCGGGCTTCGTGGGCAATCCCACCATGAACTTCATCCCCGCCAAGGTGCTTGGCCGCAGGCAAAACGGCCTGCGTCTCGGCTTCCTGGGCCGGGAGGCAACATTTGAGACCTCTGACGCGGGCGAAGTGGGTGAAGACGCCATTCTGGGCGTACGGCCCGAATTCCTGCCCATAAGCGCAGGCGGCGCGCTGGAGGCCAATATCTACTCCACCCTGCCTGCCGGCATGGAGACCACCGTAAAAGCCAGCTGTGGCGACACGATGCTCACCAGCGTGGTGTTCGGCTCGGTGGACTATGATGTGGACTCCTGCGTGCGCATGGATATAGTGGGCAGCGACATAATGCTGTTCGACCGGGCGACCCAGAAAGCCGCGGGTTCCGGAAAGATAGTATTCACGGAACAATAAATCCGGCACACGAAAGTGCTGCCGCATCCGCCTTACGGATGCGGCAGCGCCATAAATACTTCTTTTGAGGACAAAATATGGACCGACCCGAATACAGTGGATCAGAACCCCGGTCTGACAGCCCCGTCCTCTGGGTCTTCTTCGACATCGGCTCGACGCTGGTAGACGAGGAAAAAGCCGATGCCCACCGCATCAGCGATATGATCCTGGGCACCTGCGTATCCTTCGGCCGGTTCATCGAAAAGCGCAAAGAATTTGCAGAGGCCGGGTTTGACGGGGACAAAAAGGCGATCGAACACTTTGGTCTGAGCAAAACGCCCTGGCACAGCGAGGACGAAGTGCCCTTTGAGGACTGCGAATCCACCCTTTTGGCGCTGCGCGGCAAGGGTTACATGCTCGGCATAATCGCCAACCAGGTCCCCGGCGCGAAAGCGCGTCTCGACGGCTGGGGGATTGGAAAGTATTTTTCGGTGACAGTCGCCTCCGCCGAAACGGGCATCGCCAAGCCGGACCCGGAGATATTCCTGCGGGCGCTTAAACTGGCAGACTGCAGGCCGGAAAACGCAGTCATGGTGGGCGACCGTTTGGACAACGATATCCGCCCCGCGAAACGGCTGGGCATGCGCACCATACGCATCAGAAAGGGCGTCTCCGCATCGGCGGAGCCTGTCCGCGCGGAGGAAACTCCCGATCACACCGTAAACAGTCTTTGTGAGATACTGAAATACCTGTAAACAGAGGAACAGCTTTATGATAACGGATTCATTCGACAGCACATCGCCCGCGAAGATCAACCCGCAGAAAAATGAAAGCGCTCCGAAAGCGGACGCCGTGATTATGACTTTCTCTCACGTGATAGAAAAGTATGTGACCGGGAACTACGAATGTGAAAAGGCCGGGGATCTGTTCATGGCGCACGGCTCCACGCCCGTTTACCTCATGGAATACCACGGCAGGAAACTCGGTTTCTTCAGGACATGGGTAGGTGCTCCGGCATGCGCGGCGACCGTGGAAGAATTATCATCGGTCCTGAGCACCGGCAAGGTGATACTATTCGGCGGCGCCGGCTGTTTAAACAAGGACATCGCCCGGGGAAAGGTCATGATACCCACAGAAGCGTACCGGGACGAAGGCACGTCCTACCATTACGCGCCTGCCTCCGATTACATAACCGTCAGAAACTCCGGCAAGGTCGCTTCGTTCATGCGGGAAAACGGACTCCCCTATGTTTTGGGCAAGACCTGGACTACCGACGCATTCTACCGCGAAACACTAGGCAATTTCGAAAAACGCAAGGCGGACGGATGTATCTCAGTGGAAATGGAAGGGGCCGCCGTGCAGGCGGTGTGCGATTTCAGGGGTCTTGAACTGTATATGTTTTTTACCGGCGGCGATCTGCTTGACGCTCCGGAATGGACTCAGAGGAGAGAAAAAGATCAGATCAAGCATACGCAGCACGATTCCGGACATTTTGAGATCGCCCTCGCGCTGGCGGAGTACGTTACAGGCTTGTGATACGCGCGGCGGTTTATCACCGTATCCCCGCTTCCCAGAACGCTATGGCCGCCGCGGCGGACACGTTCAGCGAGTCCACTCCCCGGCGCATCGGTATGCGCACCGTCAAATCGCAGCAGGCTACCGCCTCCCGGCTGAGCCCTTCCCCTTCGTTGCCCAGCACGACGGCGGGTCTGGTGATCCGTCCGAGCGCGTCCGGCTCCTCCGAACTGTCGGTCAATGCCAGCGCGCACAACGTGAAGCCCAGGCGTTTGAGTTCTCCCGCGCCGCCTTCATTTAGCGCGGACAGCCGTGCCCAGGGCAGGCGGAATACCGCCCCCGTGCTCACCCTGGCTGCCCGACGGCTCAGCGGGTCCGAGCAGCCTCCGCAGAGTATCACCGCGTCCATCCCCAGCGCTGCCGCGCTGCGGAAGATCGCACCCAGGTTGGTCTCGTCCCTCACGTCTTCCATAACCGCGCAGGCCTGCGCTCCCGCCAGAGCCTGCCCTGCAGTCATCGGCTGCGGGCGTTCCATCTCGCACAGCACTCCCCGGGACAGCTCGTAGCCCGTAAGTTTTTGTATTTCACCGTCCCTCGGCGTATATACCGGCACATCTCCCAGGCGCCGAATAAGCCCGGCCGCCTTTCCCTCGGCGTGGCGCCTTTCGCACAGCAGGCTCAGGGGCTTTATGCCCGCGTCCAGCGCGCTTTGTATCACGTTCACGCTTTCGGCTATGAATACGCCTTCTCCCAGCGCCTGTTTTTGCGTCAGGCCGCAGTATGCTCTGAGTTCCGGAGCCGATATGTCTATGTCGCTTATAATCATGTTTCCGTCCCGTTTCTACCTGTGATCTGTTAGATTATACGCTTTTTGCCGCTCCGGAGCAAGTCCGCATAATATCCCACGGAACGCTTGACACGTTCCTGCTGCGGCGTTATTATTATTTTTTGGAAAAAACTGCTGAGGTGGAGTGTATGGAATCAAATTGCAACGACCGTTTATGGTACCGCCAGGAAGCCTGTAACTGGAACGAAGCGCTGCCGCTGGGCAACGGGCACATCGGTGCGATGGCGTACGGCGGGACCGTGAGGGACGTACTGCGGCTGAGTGAGGACACACTGTGGTCCGGTCATCCGCACCCGGAT
>JAGCIC010000038.1 GCA_017648805.1 Clostridia bacterium | reverse complement strand
GCGCCGGGATTTGACAGCGCTTTAGACACGTCTAACATCCTTAGCCTCCATTAGCCTTTATATTATAATGACTTCGTCGTAAAAAGTAAAGTTAAATAGGAGTTAATATGTAGTATTTTTGTAATACACTGCTTTTTCTCCGGTAATACCGAACAGAAAAGCACGGGCGGGTTCCTCCGCCCGCTTCACGGCACGTCTATTTGATTCTTTTTTCCGCGGTGTGTTGAAAAAACTCGCTTCATATGTTAAAATCGGGTAACCGGTTTAATTTGGAGGAGCGCAAATTGAAACGCCTGCTGTCGCTGATCTGCTGTACGGTACTGATATTCTCCCTGCTGCCCGCCGGCGGTGAGGGCGGCGCCAAAGCCGTAAACATCACCCAGAGATGTAGATTCTCCTCCACCTACGGCCAGATCTATAAGGTGATGGACGGGAATTTCCGGGACTATAAGGAATACTGGGAGTCCATCGAAGCCTCCTCGACCATAACGATCTCATTCCCCTCCGGCGTCACCCCCGGCGGCATCGTGGTGGAGTGGTTCGAGCCGTTTAAGGAATTCGAGTACCGCCAGTATGCTCCCGGCCGGAAGCTGCTCTCCGCCGAATCCAGCGACGCCTATTTCAAGGGTTATCTCACATATCTTGACGTGGATCCCTCCGCCGCAAGCGCGGAACTGGAGGTACGCAAATACGGCAGGATCTGCCGCATCACAGTGTTTTCCGCCGGAGAGGAGATCACCGACTTCCAGAAGTGGAACAAAAACGTGCCCGGTAAGGTGGACCTGCTGCTGATCGTGGCGCATCAGGACGACGAGGAGCTCTGGTTCGGCGGCCTGCTGCCCTATTACGGCGTGGTGCGGGAAAAGCAGGTGCAAGTGGCATACATGACCGCCTGCAGCCGGGGCCGGATAAAGGAAGCCATGAACGGCCTGTACGTGATGGGTCTCAGAAACGTTCCGGAGATAGCCGACTTCAAAGACGCTTTTCTGTATTACGACGAGGCGCTGGCACTGTGGGGCGGGTCTGACTGCGTGGTGCGCGAATTGGTAAGGATGATACGCAGGTACAAGCCCGACGTTCTGGTGACCCACGACTTAAACGGCGAATACGGCCATCCGCAGCACAAGATCACCGCCCGCTACATGGAGCAGGCGGTCATGGCCGCCAAGGATCCGTCCCTCTACCCGGAATCTGCCAAGATGTACGGCGTGTGGGAAGTCAAAAAGCTGTACCTCCATCTGCTGGACGAAAATGCCGTGTATATGGACTGGGATACGCCCTCGGAAGCGCTGGGCGGCAGGACGCCCCTGGAGGTCGCTTCACTGGGCTTTATGCAGCACAGGTCCCAGCTGACGCGCTACAGCATGGATGACGGCATAACCTACGATTACACCAAGTTCGGCCTTTTGTGCTCCGCCGTGGGCGAAGACGTTAACAAGAACGACCTGTTCGAGAATATAGACTGACGCATATGAAAAGACACGGCGCGGACAGAATGTCCGCGCCGTGTTCGTATAAACGTTTTACTGTACGGCTGTCTCGGGAGCCGCTGCGGCTTCGGGCAGGATCTCCTTCAGCCAGGCCACCACGTTGTCGCTGAACCAGAACAGCAATATGCTGACCGCCAGCGCCAGGATAAGGCTCAGCACCAGCCCCGCTATGGCGTAATTGCGCTTGGTGCGGGTACCCGCGAAAGCGATCGTAAAAATGAAAAATATGATATTAACGCCGGGGATCCATGAAAATATCAGCGTAATAAACCAGTTGATAAAGGATACGCTCTTTTCGCTCTTTTTCTTTTCTTTGCTCATTTTGCCGCTCCTGAAAACTTGATTGGGTCTATTATACACCAATTATTACGGTATGTCAAATAAATTGCAACACTTATGAAATATTTACAGAAGGCGGCCTGTTGCTTTTGCGAAGCGGAACAGCTCCGCGTTTTGCCGCGGCGTGCCTGATTTTGAGTATACGAAAAGCCGGCCTCAAAAAGACCGGCCTTGATCCGTCACACGGTACGGCAGCGTTACAGCGGCGCTACGCGGGCGCCGATACGGTCCACCGTCAGCGCCTCTATGCGCCAGTGCTCTTTGGAAGACTCCGCCAGGGCCTCGCGTATCTGCGCGGCGATCAAATCCTTCCTGTACACGTCCACCACCGCCAGACAGGTGGAGCCTGAACCGCTGATGCAGAAAGCGGAAGCGCCGGCGTCGCGGCAGATGCGGTGCACCATGTCATAATCGTGTATCAGGGGGCGGCGGAAGGACTGGTGGATGCGGTCGTCCATGGCCTGTCCTATCAGCATCAGGTCGCCCGTCTCGAACGCCCGCAGCAGCACGCCCAGGCGGGAAAGATTGAACACCGCGTCTGAGCGGGTGTAGCTGTCCGGCAGCACCGCTCTCGCCTCACGGGTGGATACCTCGTAGTCCGGTATCAGGGCGATAAAGCCGATAACGCTGCTCACGGGCACCTGCGCGGTGATGGGCAGCCCGTATTTGATCATGGAGGTGTTCATGCCCCCGAAGCAGCAGGAGGCCACGTTGTCGGGATGGCCCTCTATGCCGGTGGCTATCTCCACCACCGCCTGCTTGTCCAGGCGCTCGCCGTTAAGCTCGTTGCAGGCGTAAGCCCCAGCCACCAGCAGCGTGGCACTGGAACCCAGGCCGCGGCTCACAGGCACATTGGTGTCTATGTGCAGGCGCAGTCCCGCGTGGGG
The DNA here is from genome assembly GCA_017648805.1 of Clostridia bacterium. Next base: position 6,168 of record JAGCIC010000038.1, on the reverse strand, counting down.
GATCCCCAGCCGGTCTTCCATCCTGCGGTATGCCACCACGAACAGGTTATCCTCGTTTTGGTATTTCGGGTCGCAGCCCGTGATCTCGATCCCGCCGTCGGTAAGCTCGCAGGTGAAGTCCGCGTACATCGACAGCGCGCAGCCCAGGCAGTCGAACCCGGGGCCCAGGTTGGAAGTGGTCGCGGGAACGCGTACGTGTATTTTACTCATCTGAGAGCCTCCTTTACATATGCAAGCATCTGTGTCTTTTCCACGCAGTCGCTGAACCGCGGGGTCATATTCCTGAGTTCGGCCAGGTTCCCGGGAACGGGCACGCCCGTAAACTCGCTGAGCCTGTCCATGGCTTCGAATCCCGTGTTCGCCTGCCCGCCGGACACGGCCGAAAGCACGTCGAAGCCGAACTTGTAGGGCGAGGCGGTGGAGAGCACCACGGTTTTGGTGTCATCGCCGTTGCGCGCCTTAACGTCCTCATTGACCTTCCAGGCGACAGCGGTGTGGGGATCCAGCAGATATCCGTGTTCCCTCCAGACCCTGCCTATCGTTTCCAGGGCCCGAGTGTCGTCCGCCCAGCCCGCGTCGAAATGCCGTTTCATCTCGTCGGTAAGGCTTTGAGGCGCGCGGTATACGCCCTTTTCCCTGAGTTCGCCCATCAGCGCAGCCACCAGCCCGAAACTGCCGCCCGCAAGCAGCAGGTAGCGCTCCAGGTTGCTGGACACCAGTATGTCCATGGACGGCGAGGCGGTGCGGAAGAAAGGCCGCCGCCTGTCATACACGCCCGTAAGTATGAAGTCCGTCAGCACGTTGTTGGCGTTGGAAGCACAGATCAGCCTGCCCACGGGCAGACCCATGCGGCGTGCGAATTCTCCCGCCAGGATATTGCCGAAGTTTCCGGTGGGCACCGCGAAGTTTATCTTTTCGCCGTTTTTGATCTCACCTGCCCGCACCAGATCGCAGTAAGCCTTGAAATAATACGCCGCCTGAGGCGCTAGCCTGCCGATGTTGATGGAGTTCGCGCTGGACAGCCGCACGCCCGAGCTCTTCGCCCAGTGCGCTTTTTCGTCGTCCGCGTAGATCAGCTTTACGCCCGTCTGGGCGTCGTCAAAGTTGCCCTTCACGGCGCACACTCGCACGTTTTCGCCCCGCTGGGTCGCCATCTGCATGTGCTGAATGTCGCTGACTCCGCCTTCCGGATAGAACACGATTATCCGTGTGCCGGGAACGTCGCGGAAGCCTTCCAGCGCCGCCTTGCCCGTATCTCCGCTGGTGGCGGTGAGGATGACCGTCTCTTCCTTCACGCCCAGCTGTTCCCGCGCCAAAGATATGAGCCGGGGCAGCACGCTGAGCGCCACGTCCTTGAAAGCGGAAGTGGGCCCCCGGAACAGTTCCAGCACAAACGTGTCCCCTACTTTTTTAAGGGGGGTGATCTCGTCCGTCGCGAATTTGCCCGCGTAGGCCTCCGGCACCAGGCGCTTTATTTCGTTTTCTCCGAAATCGGGCAGTATTTTTGCCACGATCTCGGCAAACAGCTCCGCGGGCTCGAGCGTGAGCAGGCGGGCGATGTCGACCTGCATGCTGCCGAAATCCAGGGGCGTGTACAGCCCTCCGTCCGGCGCCAGGCCCGCGAGCACGGCGCGGGCGGAATCCGCGGTGAGTTTTTCCGAGCGAGTACTGTAAAATACCATTTATCTACTTCCCAAACAGGTTTTGTCCGCGCGGCAATGACTGCCGGCTAAAATGTTCTGCGCAGAGCGCGTCAGCCGCTTATCCCGGGTCCGAAGCCGTTGGGCAGCAGTTCGCTGAGTTTCTTCATCTGCCAGGGGCTGTCCTTGGAGCCCACCCACACTTCCATATCTCCCAAGCTGAACTCGTTGAGCACCTGGCGGCAGATGCCGCAGGGCCAGGCGTAGCCGCTGTCGCAGGAGATGTATATTTTGCTGAAACTGCGCTTTCCGTGGGCTATAGCGTTGCCTACGGCGCACCTTTCGGCGCAGATGGTGGCGCCGAAGGACGCGTTTTCGAAGTTCGCGCCGGTGAACACGTCCCCTTCCGGGGTCACCAGGCATGCGCCCACACGGAAATGGGAATACGGAGAATAGGAATTCTCCAGCGCCTCTGTCGCCAGGGATATACAGTCTTCGTGTGTCATATATTCCTCGTTATTCTGTGTTTTTTCCTTCAGCCAGTTTTCCAGCGCGTCCATGCCTTCCCCGGTCTTTGCGGAAACGGGGAATATCTTAAGGTCCGGGTTGAGCGCCAGGGCGCGGCGGGTAGCCTTTTCGACGTCGAAGTCGAAATATTCTATCGCGTCCAGTTTGCTTATTATCAGCGCGTCGCTGGTCTTGAACATGAGCGGGTATTTGAGGGGTTTGTCGTCGCCCTCGGATACTGACAGCACCATCACGTTCAAGTGGGCGCCCGTGTCGAATTCCGCGGGGCAGATCAGGTTGCCCACGTTTTCCAGGAACACTATGCCGCTTCCGAACCCCGCCGCGTCGAAGGCGGCTTTTGTCATGCCCGCGTCCATGTGGCACATGCCGCCCGTGTGAGCCTGGATGCTCTTCGCGCCCAATGCTTCGATGGCTTTCGCGTCCACGTCGGAAGCGATGTCCGCCTCCATAACTCCGATAACGACCCTGTCACCCATGTCCCTTATGATACGGGACAAAAGCGTGGTCTTGCCGCTGCCGGGCGAGGACATAAGGTTCACCAGCGTGACGCCCTGCCTTTTAAGCTCCTGCCTGAGCTGCTCTGCGTCCCGGTCGTTGGAGTCGGTCACGCTCCTTGATAGGGAAATGACCTTCATTTACGCCTGCTCCTCCTTGGGGATCTCCACGTTGGGATACTCTACCCTCTCGTGGAAGGCGCCGGAGAGCACCGTGACGAAGGCGGCGTTTATCTTGCTTATATCCGCGAAGCTCAGGGGACACTCGTCCAGCTGCCCGTCGTCGATCTTGGCGCGCACCAGTTTTTCGATCAGCGCCCTGAGCGAATCGGCGTCGGGAGAGGGCAGGGAGCGGGAGGCCGCCTCCACCGTGTCCGCCAGCATGACTATCGCCTCTTCCCTGGTCCGGGGTTTGGGGCCGGGATAGCGGAAGTCGTTTATGTTCGCCTCCCCGTTCTCGGTTAGGCTCTTGTTGTAGAAGAATATTACGGGGCTGGTGCCGTGGTGGGAAGCCGATATCTGCCTTATCTCCTCCGGCAGGCGGTACTCCCTGAGCAGCTGCAGCCCGTCCTTCACGTGGGCGGTGATTATGGCGGTGGACACCCTGGGATCGGTGCGGTCGTGGGGATTGTCCCCCAGCTGGTTCTCGGTAAAGTACACGGCGCGGTTTATCTTGCCCACGTCGTGGTAGTACGCGCCCACCCTGGCCAGCAGGCCGTTGGCGCCCACTTCCACCGCGGCGGCTTCCGCCAGATTGGCCACGATTATGGAGTGATGGTATGTGCCCGGCGCTTCGAGCAGCAGCCGCCTCAACAACGGATGGTTGGGGTTGGACAGCTCTATCAGGCGGGTGGTGGTCACCGCGTTGAATATGGCCTCGAACGCGGGGGTGATCGCTATGCACAGCAGGCCCGCCAGCACGCCGCTCAGGCCCGAATACAGGGAGATGAACAGCGTCTCCATTACCGCGGCGGATGAGATCAGCCTTACGGCGAAGGTGGCAACTACGCAGCTCAAGCCCGAAGCCACGCCCGCAAGCAGCACCTGCAGGCGGCTCTGCCTGACCTTGAGCACTCTCAGCGCCACGGTGCCGCTGACCAGGGAGGAAATTACCACCGTGTACGTGGTCATGTTGAGCAGGCTGCCCCCGCTGGCCGCCAGGGTTGATGCCATTATCGCCAGCGGTATGTTCACGAACAGCGCCGTTCTGCGGCTGATAAGCAGGCTGATCAGCAGCACGCCCAGTGTGACGGGCATTATGTACACGTTCACTTCCCGGGCCGCGACGCAGCACAGTATGACTATCACGGAGATTATCGCCAGTATCGCCAGCTTTTTGGGTCGGCCGTAGATCAGCGGCTCGAACATGTACAGGTACAGCGCCACGGAGAATACCAGCGTGATTATCAGCAGCGCGATGCCCAGGTACAGCCACATGTCGTAGGAGCTTTCGTTTATCATGCCCAGGGTGGAGAGCATCTGGTACTGGGCCTGGGTCACTATCTCGCCGTCGGAAACGATCACCTCGCCCTTGATGCGGGTGACGGGAACGACCTTGTTCCTCTCCGCCTCACGCGCGGCTTCGGTGGCGGCCTCGTCATAGTAATAATTGGGTCTTATGTACTCCGAAGCGATCTCGGTCACGGCTGTCGCCAGCTCGGGGTCGTGCCCCTTGTCGGTCAACTGGGTCTTGAGGCTGTCAAGCGCGCCTTCCACTCCCGACTGCTCCAGATGGCCGCCCATAAGCGCGTACACGCCTTCCAGCGTGTCGGAAAACAGGCTCTCCGTCTCCGCCGCGTCCGCTTTGCCCAGCGCGCCGGAAACTTCGCCGTTCGATTCCTCGGCATCCTCTTCGATAAGCCCCGTCCTGTAGGAATTCAGCCTGTCCGCAAGCTCGGTCTTTACCTCGTCCGCGGCGGTCTCGTCGTATACGTAAATGCTCTTTACCGCGTTTGCCGCGTCCTGCCTGAGCCGGTCGGTGGTCAGTTTGTCCTCCACGTCCTTGGCAGCTTTGAGGGTGGTGGGCGCGGGCTGGCCCACGCTTATGTCGTAGCGCTGGGGCGTGACCGCGTAAGACAGCGTCACGAACAGAAGCGCGAACGCCGTCAGGGCTATGATCGTGCCGAGCAGCCGCGTGCCGAACACCCGGCGCTGTTTTTTGCGTTTTCCTGTCATGGTTTTTTCCTCTGTGTACGGATGGATACCGCTATCTTCCCGTGAGATTCGCGTGTCTTTCGTAGGCCTTGACTATGGCCTGCACCAGTTCGTGGCGCACCACGTCCTTGTGGGTCAGGCGGCAGATGGCGATGTCGTCCACGCCCTTAAGCACCTCCAGCGCCTCAACCAGCCCGCTTTTGCGTATGCCGGGCAGGTCGATCTGTGTGACGTCGCCGGTTATGACCATCTTGCTTCCCGTGCCCATGCGGGTCAGGAACATCTTCATCTGCTCGGAAGTGGTGTTCTGGGCCTCGTCCAGGATTATGAACGCGTCGTTCAGCGTGCGCCCGCGCATGTACGCCAGGGGCGCCACCTCTATCTGCTGGCGCTCGATCAGGCGGGCAAAGGCGTCCGGACCCAGCATCTCGTTTATGGCGTCGTACAGGGGCCGCAGATATGGGTCCACCTTCTGCTGCAGGTCGCCGGGCAGGAAGCCCAGCTTCTCCCCCGCTTCCACCGCGGGACGGGTAAGGATTATCCTTTCCGCGTCCTTGTTTTTGAGCGCCACCACCGCCATGGCCACGGCCAGGTACGTTTTGCCCGTGCCCGCGGGGCCGATGCCGAAGGTGCAGGTGTTGTGCTTTATGGCGTCCACGTACTTTTTCTGGCCCAGGGTCTTGCACTTGACCTGCCGCCCCTTGAATGTTATGGCGATGACGCCCTGCATGATCTCCTCTATGCGCTCGGCGTTGCCCTCTCTGGCAAGGTCTATGGCGTAAAGGATGCGGGTCTTGTCTATGCTGTCCCCCCGCTTGATTATCTGGGTCAGCTTTTCCAGCGTGGTGATGGCGGCGGAAACGCTGTCCTCCTCACCGGTAAGGGTGATCTCGCCGCCCCGTGTGAACAGGCTGATGCCCAGTTCCTTCTTGATAAGCTCTATATTCTCGTCGTTAAGGCCGAACAGGGGCATAAGGCTGCCCGCGTCCTCCACAACGAAACTTCTGGTTACGGTCGATACTTCCTGCTCCAAATATTCCTCCTAAACTGTTCCCGCGCTATCTGAGCTGTCCCCGGGAAATGGTGTCGTTGAGCGCCGCCAGGCCTTCGCTCAGCAGCCTGCGCTGCTTTACGGCTTCTTCTTTTGCTTCCTGCTGGCTCTGCTCAAAATCCTCCTGTATGCGCCGCCTCAGTTCGTCCAGGTCCCTGCGGGCTCGGTTGAGCTTCACCAGCGCGATTATAAGCAGCACGCCCAGCACCAGTATCAGTTCCACGGCTATGAGCACGCCGGGCATTATAAGGTTGTACAGTACGTCCTGCAAAGGTAGGCCTTCCTTTCAAAGGGTATACAT
>JAGCIC010000037.1 GCA_017648805.1 Clostridia bacterium | reverse complement strand
CGACGAACTGGAGGCGCTGCACTTAAGAGATGCGCTGGCGTTCCAGGCGGCGCGGATAAAGGACGGTGAGAGACAGGAGATAGTGCAGAACCACATCAGCCGCCCCTACTCCGCCCGCACCGGCATAGGCCAGGACGCGGACGGCAAGGTGTATTTCCTGATCGTGCAGGGCCGTGACCCGGGCAGCCTGGGCTGCAGCATGGAGGACATGGCGGACATATACGAAGAGCTGGGCTGCGTGAACGCGGCCACGCTGGACGGAGGCTACTCCACCGCCCTTATGCTGGGGCCGGAGAGGGTGTACACGTCCTACCACTACGGCACGTCCCGCCCCATGCCCACCGTGTTTTACGTGAAGCCGCTGAGCGAGGAGGAATAAAGACAGGTGAAGAAGTTTATTTCTCTGCTGCTGGCACTGGTCCTGCTGGCAGGCTGCGGCTGTCTGTCCGAGGAGGCGGATACGCAGGAGACCGACCTTAAAGCGCTTTATGAGGAGCAGGTGACGTACGCCATGCGCCTGTTCACCTATTACGCCACCAACGAGCGCAACCGGGACTGGGCGGCGCGGGTGGTGGACAAGGATTCTCCCGCCTGGAACGTGATCCTGAACTACGATTACGGCTGGTGGAACGCGCCGAAAAAGAACGACCTGACCGAAGAGGTGACGGAAAACTACGTCCAAACGGGCGAAAACACCTTCGAGTGCGATTACCGCTGCCTTAACAAGCTGACGCTGAGCTTCGGCAACTATAAGGCGGAGTTCGACGTGGCGTATCACCTGTGCTTCGAGAACATGGGCACCGAAGAAGCGCCGAAGTGGATGATCACTGACTGGTTCTGCCTGCCTTCGGAAGCCGATCGCCTGGCGGCGGAAGAACTCAATCCCACGCTGGAGGGCATGGAACTGTCCGCCATCACCGGCAGGACCTACAGGGGCTTCGTGCTTAAGATAAACGACCCTTCCCGGGTGAAGGCGGGCGCGATAACGTACTTCAGCGAGTCCGGCTACGGCTGGAGGGTGAACGACTTCGCCGAAAGGCTGGGCGCGCAGGCGGTGATAAACGGCGGCGCGTTCGTGGACGGCACCAACATGAAAAACGGCTCCGTGCCGCTGGGCTGCGTGATAACCGACGGCAACTACCGCCGCAAAAACCAGCCCTACAACTCCGAGTGCTGCGTGCTCACGGGCTTTGACACCGACAACAAAATGCACGTGGGCGTGTTTTCTGAAGCCGAAGTGCAGGAATTGAACCTGAGGGACGCGCTGGCGTTCCAGTCGGGCCTTCTGGCGGACGGCGAGCGCTGGCAGATACCCGACGTAAAGCGCAGCTACTTATACTCCGCCCGCACGGCGCTGGGCCAGGCTCCCGACGGCAGTGTGTATTTCGCGGTGATAAAGGGACGACAGCCCGACAGCCTGGGGGCGACCTTCGATGACATGATCGACCTGTTCCTGGAGCTGGGCTGCGTGAACGCGGGGCTCATGGACGGAGGCCACTCCACCTGCCTGTTCCTGAACGGACAGAGCGTGTATCACGCCTACCGTTACGACGTGTCCAGGCGTCTGCCCACGGTGTTTTACGTGAAATAAGAATGAATGGAAAAAGCCGGAACGGCGAGCGTTCCGGCTTTTCTTTTTGTAAGGGCGAGATGCGGCGAAGCGCTTACGCCCGGCCGAGCGCGTAGCTGCCCACCGCACGGGCGATCAGAGCGTGACCGGCGGGGTTGGGATGGATGCCGTCCTCGCACATGAAATCGGCGAAGTCGCGCTGATACAAAAACTGGCTGCGCAGGTCGAACACTTCGGTATCGGTGGCCAGCGCGGTCTTGAGCGCCTCCAGGGCGTACCTTTCCTGCCAGCGGTATATGTATTCGCAAGAGCCCAGGTACCTGAGTATCTTTTCGGCGTCCAGACCCCGTGAGATCCACTTTACGTACCTTTCGGCCACTACGGGCAGAGGCGTTACCACTATGGGTTTGAGGCCGTCGGTGCGGGCGAGGGAGATGAGTTTTCTGAGTTTCTCGCCGAATTCCTTAAGCGGGATCTTCGCCTCGTGGTAGATGTCCGGGTTTTCGGCCACTTCCTTCCAGTTAAGGTCCGAATCGTTGCCGCCCAGCTCGATGGCCAGCCGTCCGCCGGGCTGTTTTTCGCACTTTTCGAACATCTCCAGCGCGTTGTCTATGGTGCCGCCCACCCGCGCCAGGTTCTTAAGGCTGTAGCCCAGGCTTTTGAGCTTTGAGGCGTACGTGTCGGGATAGACGGTATAGCGGGAGGCGGCGGAGTCGTACATTAGCCCCCGGGCGATGGAATCTCCCAGTATAGTGATAAGCTTTCCCATTGCTTCCTCCGTTCGCGGCTTGTTGGTGATTTGCGTTACACGCTCATCTTGTGTATAATATTACATCATGCGCGCGGCTTTGTCACGCTATTGCGGCGCCGGGAAATTCTACTGTCCAAAAAACCGCGGCGGAAGAAAAATTACTTGAAAACGGGCGGATTTGGGGTATAATAGAGGCGGTTCTACTATGGATAGACCGCCAAAAAACCTGTTCTACCCACAGTAGAGCGCCCAAAGGAGGGCTTAAATGGAAAATAACCGTGAAGAGTGGAGAGAGACTCTGGCGAAAAACCTGGCCGAGGGCCGTAAAAACAAAGGACTGACCCAGACCGAGCTGGGCGAAAAAATGAATTATTCCGACAAGTCCGTGTCCAAATGGGAGAGAGGCGAAGGCGTGCCGGACGTGGGCGTGCTGATAAAGCTGGGCGAACTCTACGGCAAGACGCCGGACGAGCTGCTGGGCATCAAGCCCGAAGCGAAAAAACCCGGAAAAAATCCCCTGATCCGCCACGCCGCGGTGCTTCTGACCATGGCGGCGATAGTGATGATAAGCGCTCTGGCGGCGTACATACTTATAAGGGCGGTGTTCCCCGCGGCGCAGGGCGCGTGGCTGGCGTTCATAGTGGCGCTGCCGGTGATGTTCGCGCTGTGCGGCGCGGCGTTCCTGGTGTGGAAGGACTACGCCTGGGCGTTCGGAGCGCTTTCCGCGGCCCTGTGGACGGCCTGCCTGAGCGTGCAGCTGTGCTTCGGCAAGCTGAATCCCGCGTTCGTATACGCGGGGGGAGGCGTGCTGCAGCTGGCGGCGATAGCCGTGTGCGGTTTCATACTCATACACAGGTCGAAATAGCGCTTAGTAGCCCGCAGGCAAACCGCAGGAAACGTTTTTCCTGTGCATATAAACACCGACAATAAAAAACAGGAGGAAACACGATATGCTTATAGGAGCCAGCACTGCATCCGCTTTCGAAAAGCTGGGGATCGACGGGGGCTTCAAAATGTTCCGCGACGCAGGCATGAACTGCGTGGATTTCGGCTTTGACTGGTACTGCAACATCTGGAAATTCCGCCGGGGCGACACGGAGGGCAACATCTTTACCCGTCCGCAGGAGGAGATAACCGAGTTCTTCCGCCCCTTCAAGGAAGCCGCCGACAAGTACGGCATAAAGATCCACCAGGCGCACGCGCCCTTCCCGTCCTGGATAGACACCAAGATAGAGAACAGCGAAAACACCAACGCCTTCGCGCTGGAAGCGATCAAAAAGTGCTTCCCGGTGCTCAAGATGATGGACTGCCGCCTGCTCATAGTGCATCCCGCTTTCCCGGGCTACGACGGCAGGCTGGAGGCGGACGACGAGTGGGACCTGAACATCCGCTTCTATTCCGCCCTGATCGAGGACGCTAAGAAGTACGACGTGATCGTGTGCCTTGAGAACATGTTCGTGAACAAAGGCCGCAAGATCTACGCGGCGATCTGCCAGGATCCCATGGAGGCGGCGGCGTACGTGGACGAACTGAACGACATTGCGGGTGAGACGCGCTTCGGCTTCTGCTACGACACCGGCCACGGCCTGCTGATAGGCCAGGACGTGTATTCCGCCCTGAAGGTGCTGGGAGACCGGGTGGTGGCGCTGCACGTGCACGACAACGACGGCATGGACGACAGGCACGTGGCGCCCTATATGGGCGTACTGGACTGGGAAAGGTTCATAAAGGGCTTAAGGGCGATCGACTACAAAGGCGCGATGACCCTGGAGATCGGCACCATGCAGTGGCTCTATCCCGGGGAACTAATGACGGACGCCTACCGCCTGTCCATGAAGGTGGCGGAGTATTTCGCAAAACGCGTGGAGGCGCCCGAAGCGTAAACCGGGGACGCGCAGCGCTGCAAATATGCTTTCAAAAAACCGCTCCAAACGGTTGAATAGTATTGCGTGTTGTGATATAATTGCAACACGCAACTATTTTATCCGAACAAAGGGCAAAGCCCTTATCGGACGCGATCGTGCCCGCGCAGGCGTATGCCGCGCGGCGGGCGGAACGAGTACAAGGAGAACCTATGCTTAAGCGTTTCATAGCCTACTACAGACCCCACAAAAAGCTGCTGATAATGGACCTGCTGGCCAGCCTGCTGATCTCCGTGATCGGCATGGTGTACCCCATAATCACCCGCAGCATGCTGAACACTTACATTCCCGAAAAGATGTACTCCACCATCGTCATCGCGGGTCTGGCGGTGCTGGCGCTGTACGCGGTGAGGATGCTGCTCAGATTCTTCGTGCAGTATTACGGCCACCTGATCGGCGTCGGGATGCAGAGCAAAATGCGCAGGGATCTGTTCGCCCACCTGGAGAAGCTGCCGTTTTCTTACTACGACAACCACGAGACGGGGCGCATAATGGCGCGCATGACCGGCGATCTGTTCGAGGTGTGCGAGCTTGCGCACCACGGCCCGGAAAACCTGCTCATAAGCAGCGTTATGATAATCCTGTCCTTCAGCTACCTGATGAGCATCAACCCGTACCTGACGCTCATAGTGTTCGCCTGCGTGCCGCTGCTGGTGTTCGTGACGCTGCACTTCCGCAAACCCATGCGCCAGGCGTTCGACGCGAGGCGCAAGTCCAACGCCACGATAAACGCGGCGGTGGAAAGCTCCGTGACCGGCATAAGGGTCACCAAGGCGTACACCAACAGCCAGCTGGAGATAGAAAAGTTCGCCGTGGGCGACAAGGAGTTCGTGGCGGCCAGCAAGGCCACCTACAACGCCATGGCCAAGTTCTTTTCCTCCACCAGCTTCGTGACCGACGTGTTCAACGTGATCATCCTGATCGCGGGCGGCCTGTTCCTTTACGCGGACGAGATCACCTTCGGCGACTATTCCACGTTCATCGTCTCCGTAAACCTGTTCATAAACCCCGTGAACACCCTTATCAACTTCATGGAGCAGTTCCAGAACGGTGTCAGCGGCTTTAAGCGCTTCCTGGAGATCATGGACGAGCAGCCCGAAGCCGACCGCCCCGACGCCCACGAGCTGAACGACGTGAAGGGCGAGATCGAGTTCAAACACGTGACTTATTCCTACGACGAGACCCAGCCCGTGCTGAACGACGTGTCCCTCAAGCTGCCCGTAGGCAAGAAACTGGCGCTGGTAGGCCCCAGCGGCGGCGGCAAGACCACCATCTGCCACCTGCTGCCCAACTTCTACAAGTTAAGGGACGACTGCGGCAGCATTCTGATCGACGGGCAGGACATCCGCGAGCTCACGCTGGAATCCGTGCGCAGGAGCATCGGCATCGTGCAGCAGGACGTATTCCTGTTCGTGGGCACCATAAAGGAGAACATACTTTACGGCCGTCCCGGCGCCACGGACGAAGAGATCCGGGAAGCGGCGAAGCGCGCGAACATACACGACTATATCATGACGCTGGAAAAGGGCTACGACACCGAGATAGGCGAGAGGGGCGTAAAGCTCTCCGGCGGCCAGAAGCAGCGCCTGTCCATAGCGCGCGTGTTCCTTAAAGACCCCGCAAT
>JAGCIC010000036.1 GCA_017648805.1 Clostridia bacterium | reverse complement strand
TTTCAGACTTATGTCCAAAAGAGCTCTTGAACAGTTTTCGAAGTACGGAGAAGAAAATCTTTATCTGAGAGGCATAGTTCCTCTCATCGGTTATAAAACGGAATGCGTATATTATGACCGTAAAGTAAGAGTGGCGGGTGAGAGCAAGTATCCCTTAAAGAAGATGCTCGCCTTTGCCTGGCAGGGCATAAGCTCCTTCAGCGCTAAGCCCATTTCCCTTATCTGGAAACTGGGCGCGGCGTTCATGGTTGCGGCGCTGGCGTTCGGGTTTGTTGACCTTGTCAGCAGCGCATTCAACCCGGGCTTCGCCGCCTTCAGCGTGTGGTTCGTGGGCGGAACGCTGCTCGCCGCCGTGGGTCTGGTAGGGGAATATGTGGGCAAGACGTATTTCGAGGTCAAGCAGAGGCCCCGCTACCTTTTGCAGGAAATAATAAGCTCCCCCGACGAAAGCCGGGAGAGCGAATGACCTGAACGAAACTAATTTGAACCCACGGGGGTGTAGCGGGTCTCGCCGGGCATGCTCATGCCCTGGGCCCGGGCGTACAGCTCTATGCCCTCGGGGGTCTTGATGAAGGCGAGCTCGCTTTCCAGAGTGTCCAGCTGCTTTTGCAGGGCGGCGTTCTCCTGGCTGACCTGCTTGATGCGGGCGCGGGTAGAGTCGATCCTGACGTTAAAGCAGATTATGCCGACGGCCAGGGCGACTATGAGCAAGCCCACGATAAAGTAACCGCCCTTGGTGACCCGTATTGGCTGCTTTTTGCGCCGTACATTCCGGTTCATGGAGAACTCCTTTCAGACGATGGTCTGTTTTAGCCCTTAAAATTTCGACCAAAGTCGCTTTTATTCCTGCAAGGCCATAAAGCTTAACCCAAATTTAACCATACGAGGTGCAAAATGAGTTTTTCTCCGTCTCCGGAGCAAAAAAGAGTCATAGATTCCAGAGGGAAAAACCTGCTGGTGTCCGCCGCGGCGGGCAGCGGAAAGACCACGGTGCTTGTGGAACGGGTGCTCAATCTGCTTAAGGAAGGGACGGATATCGAGAGCATACTCATCGTCACCTTCACCCGGGCTGCCAGCGCGGACATGAAAAACAAGCTGTTCGAGCGCCTGAGCAAAGAGGCGGAAAACGGCGACGAAAAAATGGCCGAGCAGCTGGAAAAGCTGGAGATGGCGCAGATCTCCACATTGCACTCCTTCTGCTCCGCGGCGGTGAAAATGAGCTTTGAGGCCGCGGGGGTGGACCCGAATTTCCGCGTGATGGAAGAGTCGGAGGAGGCGCTTTTGGCCGAAGACGCGCTAACCCAGGCGCTGGAAGAGCTGCTTGAGGAGGATCTTCCCGGCACGGACGCGCTGATGCTGATGCGGGGCCCGGAGACCGTAAGGCAGATGGCGCGGGAACTCAAGGACTTTCTGGACACTCGCAGCGAGCCGGACAAGTGGCTGGAAGAAGCGCTGGAGATGTTCGGCGGCTCGGGGAAAGACTGGCAGGATGCGCTGGTCGCCGCCTGCCAAAAGCGCCTGGCTGACGCGCTGGATCTGCTTTACTCTGCCGGCGACGTATGCCGCGAGACGGACGGCCCCGGCCACTACCTGTCCTGCATAGAAAAGGATATAGACGCGCTTATGGAAGCCCGCGGCATCTCATCTTACGAAAAGCTGCGCGTGTGGGCGGAGGAGTTCAGGTCCGCCCGTGCCGTAGGCGGTGCCAGAGGAGCGGAGTTCGATCCTGACAAGCTGGAAAGGGTCAAAAGCCTGCGGGATAGCGCCAAAAAGCTGCTGGGCGAAATAAAAGAGCTTACCGACATACCCCTCGAAGTGGCGCTTAATGACATCCGCTCCGACAGGGAGGCGTTTTCGGCGCTGGCGGAGCTTTGCCGCAGGTTCCGCTGCAAGCTCTGGAAAATGAAACAAGACAAGGCGGCGGTGAGCTTCAACGACCTTGAGCACCTTACCCTCAAGATCCTTGACGACCCGGACACCCTGACGGCGCTCAAACAGCGCTACAGTTACATTTTCATAGACGAGTACCAGGACACCAGCGACATACAGGAGGCCATCGCCTGTCGCCTTGCAAGCGGCACCAACCGCTTCATGTTGGGGGACATAAAGCAGTCCATATACCGTTTCAGGTACGCCGAGCCGGAGCTGTTCGGCACTGCCTACGAGACGTACAAACAGGGCGGGGACAACGAGCTGGTGGTGCTGAGCCGGAACTACCGCTCTTCCAAGCCGGTCATCGACCTGGTGAACCTGATCTTCAGGCGTGTCATGCGGGGCGGGGACAGCGAAATACGGTATGACGACGACGCCATGCTGCACCCGGGACCGGATGCGGACAAGTTCACCGTGCCCTGCGAGCTCATGATCCTTGACAGGTCCGCGGCGGAGGATGCGCAGGAAGACGATCGGGAGACGGACGGCGAGGAAAAACAGCAGGAGGACGAGCTTAAGTCTTCCCAGCTGGAGGCGCGGCTGATCGGCAGGCGCATAAAGGAACTGATGGACGAGGACAAGACCCTGCGCTATCGGGATTTCTGCGTAATCTGCCGCACCCGCAAGGACGTGCTGGCGCCGATGGCGGAAACGCTCAGCGAGATGGGCATCCCCGCCTACGCCGACGGCACGGAGAACAGTTTTGAAGCCATCGAGGTATCGGTCACATTAAACGTACTGAAGGTGCTGGTGAACCGCTATAACGAGGTGGCGCTTCTGAGCGTGGCGCGCTCGCCCATGTTTTACGTGACCAATTCCGCACTGGCGCAGGCGCGGATACGCTGCCCCCAGGGGCTTATCTGGGACGCGTTCGCGGGCGTAAGGCAGGAATTCCCGGAGATAGACCGCCTGCTGACCATGATGGAAAACTGGCGGGCGATGGCGCCCGGGCTGGGCGTAAGGGCGCTTATACGGCGCATACTTGAGGACACGGGCTTTTACGTGTTCTGCGGCGCGCTGGAGGGCGGCAGGCGCAGGCAGATGAACCTGGACCTGCTGTCACCCGTGACGACGCAGACCTGGGCGAAAATCGTCTCCCCCATCATGAGCGGGGTCGGAAACCTTGCGACGAACACGTATCTGCTTCAGCAAGTGGGCAGTTACGGTGCGGCTGGAGCCGGTGATCATGTTGTGCCGAATATACTGGATCCGGGGCCGGGACAGGAGGTGGCGGCTCAACTCAGGGTGAGCAAAGGCAAGCCGGTCCTCACTTC
>JAGCIC010000035.1 GCA_017648805.1 Clostridia bacterium | reverse complement strand
GGGCCGTGGCCTTCTGGACGCTGTGCCGAAGATAGCTTCCCAACATGACTGAAGCCCCGCGCCGTTTGGCGCGGGGCGTTTTACGATGCTTACAGGCTGTTTAGCCTGTGCAGTACGAATATCTCGTTGGAATAGGTCTCGGTATAGCGGGTCTCGAGCGCTTCCGTCAGGAAAGAGGGCAGTTCTCCGGGGTCGGGCCTGAGCAGCACCCATTTGGGCGGAGAGGAAGCAAAGATCTCCTGAAGCTCATCCCCGATGCCGGGCATCAGCTCTATGTAATGGTTCTGCCAGCAGCAGTATTTTACGCTGGGGTACACGTCCGCGTACAGCCAGAAGGAGATGCCGATGTTGTAGGTGAATATGCTGTCCTTTTCGTCGTCGGGGATGTGAGCGACCGCGTCTTTGGACAGCGTCTCGTTGCTGCAGGGCTCACCGTACATGTTCCTGAACGTGACGGGATCGTTGCCCGATTTGAACAGATATGCGGGGGTGAACAGTATCACCGCCGCCAGCACCAGTGCCGCGGCCGCCTTTCTGAACTGTGACGAGGTACCGAACTGTTGTATCAGCGCGATGATGCCCAGTGCGGCCGGCGGGATCATCAGTATGTAATAATGGCGGTAGTTGTTGCCTGCCGAGATGGCGAAAAACGTGAACAGCCCGGACAGCACGAGCATGAGACGGTTTTTGTACGAACTCCACCTGAACAGCACGGGCAGGGCGCAGGCGGCGGCCAGGATCAGCAGCAGCGCGCTGCGCAGGCCGTTGTACGAAAGCGTCTGGTACAGGTGCCCGAACAGGGACTGTTCCGTGGCGTATTTGTATCCCAGCACGAGAACCGCCTCATAAAACTCTCTGAGCAGGCCTTTCGCCCAGAAATAGGCGGCGGGGGGCACTACGGCGGCGATAAGACCCAGCATGAACCCCGCGGCGCAGGGCAGTATCCCGAAGGCGCGCTTTTCGACCAGAAGCGTTATGACCACGGCTACCGCGAGCCCGCCTATAAGGGAGGCGTTGGTCACCCGCACGAAGGCGAGAAAACCCAGCATCAGCCCGAACCAGCCGCCCGCGAGGCAGAGTTTCCGGTTCGTCCACTTTTCGCTTTCGCCGGACCTGAAGAACTTCGCGCAGACATATATGCAGGAAAACAGGGGCACCAGCGAAAACTCCTCGGTATAATTGCCTGCCGGGAGCGCCATTGCGGTGACGCTCAGCACCGATACCGCCATAAGCAGCCGCGCTCCTTTTCCATCCGCGCCGAACAGGCAGGACAGCTTATCCGCCAGTATGAGGGCGAGCCACAGATTAAGTATCTGAACCAGAAAGATGCCGCCGCGGCCGAAGGAGATGAGCTGCCCGATATACTCGATAACGAACAGATAGGGGCCTTTCATGTCGAATATGTCGCGGTAGGGCAGCATCCCCCGGGTCATCGCCTGGCCGACCATGCGGAAAAAGGAAGAGTCGCTGCCTATATAATGCGGGTACAAAGGGGAGGTGCTTTAGGAAAAAAGTGTCATGAATGCTGCCGACAGAATGCCAAGGAGCAGTATATGAAGCGCCCGATATGTAAGATGCCGTGGTTTTTTAAGCATCGCAGCGCCTCCGATACATGATTAATGGATAGATTATAAGCCAAAGCGCGGAATAAAGCAAGACGGACGGCGCGGCG
>JAGCIC010000034.1 GCA_017648805.1 Clostridia bacterium | reverse complement strand
CGCGCCCGCGCCCGCGGAGGAAAAGCCCGCCCCCGAAAGCGCCCCCGCGCCCGTCAGGGAAGAGAAGCCCGCGGAGGAAAAGCCCGCTTCCCCCGCTCCCGCGCAGGCGGAAAGCGAGGAGCGTCCCCGCCGCAGGAAGAACGACCCCGCTTTGGGCCAGACGGGGCTCAATCCCCGCCGGGGCCGGAGCATATTCGAGATAGTCGACGAGCAGTGGAAACAGAGCCGGGTGGAAAAGCTAGGCGCGTCGGTGAGCGACTCCGCCCGCCTGACCGCCGCGGTCTCGCCCGTGGACAGGGCGGTGAACGCGCTTAAGGAAGCGCTGGAGCTCAAGGACGCCCAAAGCGCGCTGTCCAGGGGGCTCAATGCCCTTTCGGGGCTGAAGGAACTGCTGGGCCTGTCGGGAGACGGCGCCTCCAAAGCCGCCGCGGTGCGCGACAGGGTGCTGGACGAGCTGGAAAGCGAGCGCCTGAAGCTCCTAAACGAGATAGACAAGCTCAAAAGCCAGAAGCTGCAGAAGCAGGGCGAGATAATAGAGGAGACCCGCCTGGCCCACCGGGAGGAGTTTGCCCGGCTGGAACAGGAGACCGCGCGGCTCAACCAGGAAAAGGAGATCCGCTTAAGGGCGGCGGAGAGCGCGCGCCAGGCCCAGAGGGAAGCGGAGAGGCTGCTTTCGGGCGAAGGCCAGGCGAAACTGGACGGCGAGTTTTTGAAGTTCGCCATGTTCAGCCGCGCCGCGGGGCTGATACGGGACGGGATGCAGGCCCAGGAAGGCGCGTTCACCGGCGTGCCAAGTACCCAGGAATTCACTCCCGCCCAGCTGGTCAGC
Organism: Clostridia bacterium; assembly: GCA_017648805.1. The sequence goes on along the minus strand of JAGCIC010000034.1, from coordinate 3,251 downwards.
GACCTGCGCAGCCGCTTTGAGAAAATGGGCATCGCGCTCAGCAACGACGAGGCGCTCAGCCTGCTGATCGCCCTGAACGTGGGCGGCATAGTGATGGTGTCCGGCGAGCCCGGCTGCGGCAAGAGCGCGTTCACGGACGCGCTGGCGGACGTGCTGGGGCTCACCCAGGAGGGCGCCGAAAGGTACGTGAAAATAGACGCAGGCCCCTCCGACGCCCGCAGGAACGCGGCGTTCACCGCCCTTATGCTGGCCGACGACCGGCTGACTCCGAGGCTGGTGGCCATAGAAGACGTGAACGTCGCCCGGAGCGACGACCAGAGCCGCGGCATGATGGACAGCGCCTTCCGCATGAAGGAAAAGGGCGTCACCGTCATAATGACCTGCCAGGACGCGGGCTACGGCTACCCCCTGGATCCCAGGCTGCTGGACAGGGCGTTCTTTATCCGCCTTAAGCCCTACGCGCCCGAAAAATGGACGCGCGGGAGGCTCGTCAGGGCCTCCGCTGCGGCGCCCCGCCTGGACGCTTTCACAAAGATGTTCTCCTCTTCCGGGGAAGTCAGCGGCGAGAACGAGCTGCGCATGGAAGCGCTGATAAAGGAGCTGGCGGACAGGGGCGTGCGCCTGAGCCGCAGGACGCTGTCCGAGATGTACGAGTTCTGCGCCGCCCTGGAAGCGCTGATGTCCGGGGACAGGAAAGAGGCGCTGGACCGGGCGTTCGCCATGCGGGCGCTGCCGGGCATACTGGCCTCCGCCCCCGCCGCTCTGATACGGGAACTGCCCAAACTCATATGGGACATGCCGGTCAGCATAAGCCTGCTCAACGCCCCCATAGCGCTGGCGGAAATGTAGCCTGTAAACGTGATGGCGGCCGAAGGGAATTTTCCTTCGGCCGCCGTTTCGTATGCGCCGGAGCGGACGGTACGGCGCCGCCGCGTCAGCTTTCGCGGGCGGTCTTTTCCAGCGTGTCTTCAAGCACGGCTTTTCTTAATTCCGTGAGCCAGCCGGAAAAGGCGACCGTATCGAACGCGTAAGTCCTGTTCAGCTCGAACTCGTTCTCTGACCATGTATCCAGCGGGGATTCGTTGTGCTGGATCAGGGCCTCGAGCTTGTCCAGCGCCTTATAGAGCTTTGCCTCCTTGGTCTGCTGCGCGTCCATCTCGGCATAGAGGCGCGCCATGTCTTCCCCGATCTCAGGGGGCAGGCCGCTTATCCACCGGCTGAGCAGCGTGTCTTCCGCCGCCCGGTCGCCGTCGGTTTTTACGAATGTGGGTATGTCCCCGGTAAAGCACTCGCCCAGGTCGTGTATCAGGCACATGTCCGTCACCCTGCCTATGTCCGTGTCCGGGAACTCGTGCTTAAGCAGGAACGCCATTAGCGCTATGCGCCAGCTGTGCTCCGCCACGCTTTCCGTTCTTCCGTTCGAAGCCGTGCAGTGGCGCGGCGTGTCCTTCAGCCGCTCCGCCACATGCAGTATCCCGAGATATTCCCGCGCGTTCATTATGCTTTTCCCCCCGTTTATTCGATCCCCGTGAGGTCGAACCCGTCCAGCCACTTCATCGCCGCCTCGCACACGCCCTTTAAGCACTCCTCGTCGAAGGGAGCGGCCAGGTCCGCGTGCCGGAGCAGCTCGGTGAAGGTGCGGCTGCCGCCCTGCTTTGTGTAGGCCATGTAGTGCTTCCAGGCGTCCTCGTGGTCCTTCTGTATCATGGCCCAGAACTCCAGCGCCACGGTCTGCGCCAGGCAGTAGTCGATGTAGTAGAAGGGGCTTTCGTAGATGTGGGACTGACGCTGCCAGCCCTCGCCGTCCGCGAAGAAGGGGATCTCCCCGTCCAGCCTGAGCCAGGGCTGGTATATGCCCAGCAGCCTTTTCCACTCGGCATGGCGCTGTTTGGGCGTCATGTCCGGATTCTCGTATATGATGTGCTGGAAGTGGTCCACCATGGTGCCGTAGGGCATGAAGGTGATCTCCCCGGCCAGGTGGCTGTACTTGAACTTGCGGGCGTCGCCACCGAAGAAGCCCTCCGCGTTCTGCCAGCCGAAGAACTCCATGCTCATGGAGTGCACTTCGCAGGCCTCGGCGGTGGGTTCCGCGTATTCGGAGGGGACGCGCGTGCGGTTCATCCAGTATTCGAAGGCGTGCCCCGCCTCGTGGGTGACGACTTCCACGTCGCCCTGGGTGCCGTTGAAGTTCGCGAAAATGAACGGGACCCGGTAGTAGGACAGGTCGGTCTGGTAGCCGCCGCCCTCCTTGCCCTCGGTGGAGAGCACGTCCATCAATTCGTCGTCCAGCATCGTGCGGAAGAACTCGCTCGTCTCGGGGGAGAGGGCGTCGTAGAACTTTCTGCCCTGGGCGAGTATGTCGTCCGGCGTGCCCGCGGGGCGGGGGTTGCCGCTGCGGAAGGTGAGCGCGGCGTCCGCGTAGGACAGCGGATAGCTCTTGCCCAGGCGCTTGGCCTGCTCCCGCATTATGCGGTCCGCCACGGGCACCAGGTATTTCTGCACCGCGGTGCGGAACTTTTCTATGTCTTCCTTTGTCCAGCAGTTGCGCTGCATGTTGTAGTAGCCCAACTGAGTATATCCGCCGTAGCCCAGCTTTTTGCCCATGGCGTCCCTTAAGCGGGTGAGCTCGTCGTATATGCCGTCCAGGCGCTCCTGGTTTTCCTTGTACCAGGCGCCCTTGGCTTTCCAGGCGGCCAGGCGGCGCGCGTCGTCGGCGTCGGTCTGGAAGGGCTCCAGCTGGGACAGGGTGTACACGCCGCCCTCGAAGGGTATCTGCGCCGAGGCGGTCAGCTTGCCGTACTCGGTCGTCAGCTCGTTCTCCTTCTGCATGTCCCCGATTATCTCGGGCGAGAAGGTCTTTTTGCGGATCTCGGCGTTCAGGAACATCAGGCTGCCGTACTCGGTTTCGAAATCCTTCCTGAAGGCGGACTCGAGCATCGCGTCGTTCCACGCCTGCTCGTACTCCTCGAACTCCGGGCCGACTTCGTCCCAGAACTCGATCTCCCCGTCGTAGAATTCGTCCCGGGTGTCTAGGGAATGGCGCACGTAGGCCCGCGTGCCCCTGGTGTCCACGTCCTTTTCCTGTTCCTCTTTTTCCAGGAAGACGGCGCGGGCCTCCTCGTAGCTTTCGGCGGCCTTCAGCCGCTCGGTCAGCCCGCTCAGCTCGGCCTTGACGGCCTCGGCGTCGGGGCGCTTGTAGGGCATTTCGGAAAATTTCATATCCTGATCTCCTTTTCGTTTTTCCAAATCTG
>JAGCIC010000033.1 GCA_017648805.1 Clostridia bacterium | reverse complement strand
GCGCAGTCTACCAGCCACTGGATCCTGGCCTTCATGGACTCGGTGTTGAAGCCCACGGTCTTGCTCTCGACGTTGATGTAGGTGGAATCGGGATCCTCCATGATGAAGGCCTGGATGCAGTCGGTGAGGGAGTCGAAACCGAGACCCGCGATGCCCTTCTGCTCCTTGATGACCTTGCAGTTGGCTTCCATCTCTTCCCAGGTGGCGGGAACGGTGAGGTTCAGCTCGTCATACAGGGTCTTGTTGTAGTAGAGGATGGGGCCGGTGGTGTAGGCGGGCAGATAGTGGATGGTGCCGTCGGAGAAGCCCTGCACCTCGCCGGTCATAACGCCCTCGGGCAGAGAAGCGTCGAAAGCGGCGGCGAACTCTTCGTCCGCGTAGATGTACTGGGACAGGTCGGCTACCAGACCGTCGTCCACGTACTCGGCGGCTTCGGAAGCGTAGTTGAAGATGATGTCGGGGCCGTCACCGGAACGCACGGCGTTCTTTACGGTATCGGTGAATCCGGAATAGGCCTGGGGCAGCACTTCCACGAAGTACTTGTCCTGCAGGGCATTGAAGTCCTCGGCAGCCTTCACGAGATAGGCTTCCTGGTCCTTGGTGAAGGTGTGCCAGATGGTAACGGTGGTCTTCTCGCCTTCGGCGAAAGCGACAGCGCTCAGCACGAAGACCAGCGCCAGCACGATAGCGAAGAGCTTCTTCATTGAGAAATTCCTCCTGAATAATTTCGGATGCGTTCATCCGTCTGATGATATTGTAGAACATTTTTCGAAAAAGAACAAGGTTTATTCGGATAATTTATGTTAATTATGTTCGGGACTTGACAGGAGGGCGAAAGGAAGGGTAAAATCGGCACTGTAAGCATTTTGACGGGCGAGGCGTTTATGGCACCGACAGAGATCCCGCGGGCGTTTGCCGACGGCGTAAGACCCCTGCTGGGGGAGGAAGCGGACGCGTTTTTCGCTTCCCTGCTTTCCGCGCCCTGCCCGGCGCTGAGGCTCAATCCCCTCAAGCCCTGCCCGGAGGCGGAAAAGTTCGTCTGCGGGGCAGTGCCCTGGGAACAGACGGGATATTATATAAAAGAAGGCACGCGTCCGGGACTCAGCCTTTTGCAGGCGGCGGGCGCGTATTACATGCAGGACGCCTCCGCCATGGCGGCGGTGAACGCGCTGGATCCGAAGCCGGGCGAGGTGATACTGGACCTGTGCGCCGCCCCCGGGGGCAAAAGCACCCAGATCGCCGGGCGGCTTGCGGGGGAAGGTTTCCTGCTGGCCAACGAGATAGTGCCCGGCAGGGCGAAACTGCTCTCCTCGGCGCTGGAAAGGTTCGGGGTAAAGAACTGCGCCGTCACCAACGCGTCCCCGGAAGCGCTGATCCGGCTGGAAGGCGCGTTCGACCGGGTGCTCGTGGACGCGCCCTGTTCCGGAGAGGGCATGTTCAGGAAGGACCCGGACGCGGTAAGGGAGTGGTCGATCGAGCACACCCGCGCCTGCGCCGCGAGGCAGAAACTGATACTTGACGCCGCCGCCCGTCTGGTCAGGCCGGGAGGCGTGCTGGCGTACTCCACCTGCACCTTCAACCAAGGCGAGAACGAGGGCGCGGTACGGTCGTTTCTGGACGCGCACCCGGAGTACGCCCCGGAGGAGTTCGCCCTGGAGGGCGTCGGAGAAAGCGTGAACGGGTGCCTTAGGCTGTGGCCCCACAGGATAAAGGGCGAGGGGCACTTCGTGTGCCGCTTGAGGAAAAGGGGAGACGAACCGAGAACGGCGGCGCCCGCCGTCCGCCCCGACAGGGACGCGCCGAAGTGGGAAAGGGAGCTTGAAAGCCTCTGCGCGAAGGCGCTGCCGGAGGGCGCGCTCATCAGAAACGGCGAATACATAGAGTGCGTGCATCCCCTGTGTCCGGACATAAGCGGCATAAGGTGCGTGCGCAGGGGCGTGCAGCTGGCGCGCCTGGCGGGCGGCAGGCTGGAGCCCGCCCATCAGCTGGCCATGTGCCTTGAGCCGGAAGAGGCGCTGCGCCGCGCGGAACTCGATCCCGGGGCGGCAGTCAGGTACATGAGGGGCGAAGCCATAGAGCGGGACGGGGAGAGCGGCTGGACGCTGGTCACATACAAAGGCCTGCCCCTGGGCTGGGGCAAGCAGGCGGGCGGCATGCTCAAGAACCACCTGCCCAAGGGGCTGAGGGGAGAATACGGCGGCTGAACAATACGGCTGCTGAACGAAGTCTGCCCGCTTCCGGCGGCGCCGGGGGAAAAAAGATATCACGGTACGGAGGGTCATATATGGACATCGGCTATTCCAAGCGTATACCCGTAAAGCGCGAAGTCGACGTGTTCGTGGCGGGGGGCGGCCCCGCGGGAGTGAGCGCGGCGGTGGCGGCGGCGCGGCTGGGACACAGCGTGTTCCTGGCGGAAAGCGGATTCGCCCTGGGCGGCGCGGCGGTGAACATGCTGGTGCCCGCGTTCATGCCCTTCGGCGACAAGCTCATATTCTACGCGGAAGGCATAGGCCGGGAAGTGTACGATCGCATCGCCGCGGAGGCGCCCGAGCGCTTTAAGACGTACTGCCCCGACGGCATCCCCGTGGAGACGCTCAAGCTCATATACGACGACATGATCGAAAAAAGCGGCTGCGCCCTCGCCTTCGGCGCGGAGGTCACAGACGCCGTCACGGAAGGCGGGCGGGTCACCCACGCGGTGCTGTCAGCGAGGGAAGGCATGTACGCCGTGAAGGCGAAACTGTTCATAGACGCCACCGGCGACGGCCTGCTGAGCGAAAGGGCGGGCGCCCGGACCGAGTACGGCGACGAGAACGGGCTGTCCATGGCCGCCACGCTGTGCGCGCTGTGGGCGGGCTTCGAGTTCGACAAATTCGAGTATCCCGCCAACAAGTACGTCGACAGGGCGTTTAACGACGGTGTGTTCACCAACCACGACAGGCACCTGCCGGGCATCTGGCCCATACTCGCCAACCATCCGGGCGTGCCCGACGGCGTGGGCGGCTCCAACGCGGGCCACGTATACGGGGTGGATCCACGCTCATCCGAGTCGCTCACTCCCGCCATAATGAAGGCGCGCAGACAGCTGCTGGAATACCGCCGTTATTTCAGGGAGTACATGTCCGGCTGCGAGAACGCGGAGATCATATTTACCGCGCCCATGCTGGGCATCAGGGAGAGCCGCCG
>JAGCIC010000032.1 GCA_017648805.1 Clostridia bacterium | reverse complement strand
GGAGATTTGCGGCTCAGCCACGCGGGCTGCGCCACGGTGGGGGTGGCCAGGTTCACGCCTATGCCGTTTTCGGCCAGTTTGTCCATTATCCTGTCCAGCCAGCCGAAGTCGTATACGCCCTCCTCCGGTTCCAGCTTAGCCCAGGAGAACACGGGCAGCGTGACCAGGTTGATGTGCGCTTTCCTGAACAGGCGCATATCCTCGTCTATGGTGTTTTCATCCCACTGGTCGGGGTTGTAGTCCCCGCCGAAGTAGATCTTCTCGAGCCTTACGGGCATGGTGGCGTCCATAACTGACCTCCCGGTTTCTGTTGCTTCCATTATACACTATCTTAGCCCGCAATGGAATACCGAATTTCGCGAATTACTAAAATTTTAGTTGACATCGTACTAAAAAATAAACCATAAAGCAGGGAATTTAGTTAAAATATGTATAAAACGTATTGACACGCGGGGGGTAAAGTATGGTAGAATAGTGTCGGAATGGAGGCGAGCGCATGACAGAGGCAAGGAGCACCGTGCTCATGGGCAGGAACCGGGTCAACCCGATCATCCGCTTCTTCAGGATACTTTGGAAGCAGAGGACGCTGGTCGCTCTGTGCGTGCTGCCCATGGCGCTGCTGTTCGTGTTTTCATACGGCCCCATGTACGGGGTGCTGGTAGGCTTCAAGAATTACCTGCCGGGCTACGGCATAATGGACAGCCCCTGGGTCGGCTTCAGGCACTTGCAGGAATTCTTTGGCAACGTCAACTGCTGGAAGATCATACTGCAGACACTGAAGGTCGGCATTTTCTCACTGGTTTTCACCTATCCCATGCCCATCATACTGGCGCTGTCGCTCAACGAGGTCTCGTCCAAATGGATGAAGCGCGGCGTGCAGTCCATTTCTTATCTGCCCCACTTCATATCCATCGTGGTCATCTGCACGATGTTAAACGAGTTCGGTTCACTTAACGGCCTTTTCAACAATATAAGAAAGATATTCGGCGCCGAAGCGGTCAACATGAACGAAGGCACCCGCTACTTCATGCCCTTCTACGTCGGTTCCGCCATCTGGCAGGGCGCCGGCTGGGGTTCGATCATATACCTGTCCGCCCTTTCCAACGTGGACACCAGTTTGTACGACGTGGCGAATATAGACGGCGCGAACCGCTTCCAGAAGATCCGCCACGTGGCGCTGCCCGCGATACTCCCCACCACCACCATGGTGCTGATACTCAACTCGGGCAACATCCTCACCCAGGACTACACCAAGATCCTGCTTTTGCAGAACAACACCAACCGCACGGATCTGGACGTCATATCCACATACGTTTACACCCAGGGACTCACCATGGGCCGCTTCGACTACGCGACCGCGGTCAACCTGCTGGTGAGCGTGGTGAGCCTTATACTGGTGCTCACCACCAACACCATCGTCCGGGCCATCGACCCGGAGCAGTCCATCTGGTAAAGGAGGGGAGTAATCATGACGAAGACCACACTGCCTTCCAAGCCCGTAAGGGTCAGAAACAAGATACATATCGGAGGCTACTCCTTCGACATATGCAACATACTCTTCCTCGTGATCTGCTGCGTACTGGTCATACTGCCCTTCATGAGGGTCATCGCCATTTCCCTGTCTTCCAGCCGCATGATAGACCGCGGCAGCGTTGGCATCTGGCCCAAGGAATTCAATTTCAAGGGCTATGAGATCGTGTTCAGCAACGTTACGATCTACCGCGCGTACGGCTGGACGCTGATCTATGCCGTAGGCTTTACGCTGGTCACCGTTTCCATGACCGCGTGCCTTGCCTACCCGCTCTCGGTCAACGATTTCGTGCTCAAAAAGCCCATAAGCGTGCTTTTGCTCATAACCATGTTCTTTTCCGGCGGCACCATACCCGCCTATATGCTGATACGAAATCTGGGGCTCATGGACACCACATGGGCGCTGATACTGCCGGGCGCCATAAGTGCGTGGAACACGTTCCTGTACCGCTCATTCTTCAAGGGCATCTCCCACGAGATACGCGAAGCGGCGCTGATAGACGGCGCCGGGGACTTCAGGATCCTGGTAAAGATAATCCTGCCCCTGTCCAAGGCGCTGTTCGCCACCTTCAGCCTGTTTGCGATAGTCGGCATGTGGAACAGCTACTTCGCCGCTATGCTTTACATCAAGGACTCTACCCGCCAGCCCATACAGAACATACTGCGCTCCATAGTGTACACTTCCGTGTCCGCCACCTTCTCCGACGCGGCCATGCCCATGCAGCAGGGCGGCGTGAACAAACTGAACGTGCAGTACGCCTGTCTGCTGGCGACCATCGCCCCGCTGCTGGTCATCTATCCCTTCATCCAGAAGTACTTTGAGGCCGGCATGCAGGTCGGCGCGGTAAAAGGATAATCATCCGCTTTTGCGGTAGATTAAATAAACAGGAGGAAATACGAAGTATGAAGAAACTGCTCGCATTGGCAGTGGCGATCATCCTCGCCCTGGGCTGCATGTCCGCTTTCGCCGTGAGCGGCCCCATCGAAGGCGTTGACTATCCCGAACTGCCCGACGGAACACTGAAGATCACAGTGACCGCGCCTCTCTTCACACCCGACGCGCAGACCACCCGCATGCAGAAGCTGTGGCAGGAGAAGATGGAAGCTTACCTGGGCGTCAAGCTGGACATCACCTGGCAGACCACTGCCTGGGACGACTGGCAGGGCAAAGAGCAGACCCAGCTGGCTGCCGGTGAGTACGGCGACGTGAACAGCTATTCACAGGGCGACTATGTGAACAGCTACGGCGCTGCCGGCAAGGTGCTGAACATCAGCGAGTACAAGGACTACATGGCCTACTATCCCGAGTTCGTCGCCGGCGTGCTGGGCGGCTGGGACGGCATCCAGAATGCCGACGGTTCTTCCTACGTGTTCTGGGACGGCTATGACAACGACGTCAACCTGGCGGGCGCCCAGTCCTTCGCGGGCTACGCCTACCGCTTCGACGTGCTGAAGGACAACGGCCTTGAGCCCGCCACCACCTGGGACGAGTTCAAAGACCTGTGCGCCGCGCTGCAGGGCTTGATCGACGACGGCACCATCAAGGCGGCCGATCCCGAAGCCAAGGTGTACGTGATGACCAACTGCGCGAAGGGCTATGCCTTCTACCGCGGTTTCGTTGGCATCTTCCACACCTGGGATACCCTCTACTGGAACGGCGAAGAGTTCTCCTACGGCCCCATCGAGGACAACTTCCGCACCATGCTCTCCGAGATGCATGACCTGTACGCTGCCGGCTACATCGATCCCGAGTTCCAGACCCGCGACGATGCTACCGCCGTTGCCACCACCGGCCAGGTGCTGTGCGTGCCTACCCTGTGGCTGGGCTACCTGAACTACTCCTACAACCCCAACGCCGAAGAAGGCATCGAGTGGGGTCTTGCGTACCTGCCCGAGAACGAAGAGTACGGCAGGCCCTGGAAGTGGGGCAGCAAGATCACCGGCAAGAACCTGGGCACCAACCGCACCATGGGCATCTACATCGACGCCGAGACCGAGTATCCCGAGTGGGTCGTTTCCATGATCGACTATCAGTACTCTCCCGACATCTACCTGATGCTCAACTGGGGCGAAGAAGGCGAAGACTGGTATCTTGATCCCGCCGACGGCCTGCGTCACTACACCGACAAGATCATGGGCCTGCCCTCCTCCGAGCGCGGCCAGGCGCTGGCTGACGAAGGCATCATGTCCTCCGCCACTTGCCGCACCGGCATCCCGTTCGTGCCGCAGATCTTCTCCACCATCTCCGCTTACAGCGATCCCGATCCGTGGTGGAGCCCCGAGAGAGGCTACTACGAGGGCTATTACTGGATGGAGACCGCTATCAACGGCGGCCCCGAGTCCGTATCTCCCTATGACCGCGCTCCCCTGGTGAACCTTACCGATGAGCAGAAGACCCAGAGGTCTACCCTCACTTCCGCCTGCGATAAGTACGCCAAGACCGAAGGCAACAAGTTCATCACCGGCGAACTCGACATCAACGACGACGCCGTATGGGCCGCCTACGTTGAAGGCGTGAAGAGCCAGTACCAGGGCTTCGACGAGCTCATCGGCATCATCAACGAGAGCGTCGACCTGGACAGCCTGAGCCTGTACAACGACTAAACCACACGTTTCAACCGATTGCCGGAGGGTCCTCCTCCGGCAATTTTAGAATTAAAAGAACGGGAGAACGCTGCTTGAGGTAAACATGTTTTACGGCGTAAGGATCACATTCGGCCTGCAGTCCTGGCAGGTCGTTCAGACGTATGACGGCATGGCTTCGGTCAGGATCGGCGGCTCGTGGCGGCTGGAGGAGGGCGCGAAAAAAGCGGGCGTTTCGTCCGTGACCCCCGAATACCGCCTGGCGCGTGAGGACGACAATTCCGTAGTTTACGACTGGACCGACGCCGACGTGATCACCGACAAGACCTGGGAGGCCGACGTAAGGCTGCCCCGGGGAGGGCTGTACCGCCTGGAGACCTGCCTGGACGCGGTGAGCGCAAAGACGAGGGAGCACTGGCGCTTCCGGGGCGACATAAGGACGCACCTGGGTGCGGGGGACGTGTTCGCCATGGCGGGACAGAGCAACTCCGCGGGCTACAGCAAAGGCGCGGCGTTCGATCCGCCGGACATGATGGTGCACGTTTTAAGAAACAGCGGCAGATGGGACATGGCCGCCCATCCGCTCAACGATGCCACCGACGCCCCGGACTGCCCGAATGCACCCATGGGCCAGACGGGCACTTCTCCGTTCATTTCCTTCGGCAGGGAGTATTCCCGCATCGAGGGTGTGCCCGTGGGCCTTATCGCCTGCGCCCAGGGCGGCAGCTCCATAAGCCGGTGGGACACCCGGAACGGGGGAGAGCTGAACCTGAACATGATACGCAAGATCCGCCGGGCGGGCGGGGCGAAGGCGGTGTTCTGGTACCAGGGCTGCGCCGACGCGTCCCCGGACGGGGCGGACACCTACGCGGAAAAATTCACCCGCATGGCAGAAGAGACACGCCGGGCGCTTAAGTATACCATACCGTATTACACTTTCCAGCTCAACCGTTACGACGCGCCTCACGACTCCGATTCCTGGAACCGTATACGCGAAATACAGCTGGAACTGTCGCAGGAGCTTGACGCTGTGTATCTGCTGCCCACCACGGGCATGGAGCTGGGGGACGAGATCCACAATTCCTCCCGGGCCAACGTGGCGCTGGGCGAAATGCTGGCGAGGCTCATCTGCCGGGGCGAAAAAGCTCCCCTGGCGTGCGGCATAAGCGCGGATGGCAGCCGGATAACCGTAAAGATCGGCGCTCTTGCGGGAGAACTGCACAGACAGTGCGCGTCAAGGCTAAGTGAGTGCTTCCGCGCGGAAGACGAACGTGGTATAATAGACATAACGGAGGTCAGGCCGGGCGCGGACAGCATATGTCTCACACTGGCGCGGCAGACGGAAGGGGATGTGTTTGTTTCCTACGATATGGAGGAAGCGCCCTTCCACGCGCCCTTCAGGGACAGCCTTACGCTGCTGCCCGTGGTGCCGTTTTACAGGGTCAAAGCTGACTGAGCGGAGGTAAAGAATGGACTGGTCGATGCAGATGAGGGACTGCCCTCAGTGGTTTAAGGACGCGAAATTCGGCCTGATGATTCACTGGGGGCTATACTGTCTGCCAGCGGGGGAGTGGAAGGGTCGCCGCATGCCAGGTATTGGCGAGTGGGCGCAGTCGTATTTCCGTATTCCGAACGAAGAGTATCATCGCCTGACGAGTATATTCAACCCCATTCTGTTCAAT
>JAGCIC010000031.1 GCA_017648805.1 Clostridia bacterium | reverse complement strand
TTAAGGGGATACTGGACTGATGGCCAAGCGCAAAAGAGTCTACGTCACGCCCGTGTCCGTGACTCTGCTGGTCCTGGCGCTGGCAGGCATGTTCGTTCTGGGCTTTTTCGTTGGCAAAAGCATGGCAGGCGGGCACAAGGTGGACAGAAGTCTGCTCCTGGTAAACGAGTCGCATCCCCTGAGCCGCGACTATGTGCCGGAAAATCTGGTGAATCTGTACGAAAAACGGCATTCCTTCCGCCTGTCCAGAAGCGACATATTCCTGACATACGACGCCTATCTCGCCGCCCAGCAGATGTTCGCCGCCGCTGAGAGCGAGAACATGAACGGGTATACCATCACCAGCGGATACCGCTCTTATGACAGGCAGGCGGAAGTCTACGCCGAGAGCAAGCCCGGATATGCCCAGAAACCCGGCTGCAGCGAACATCAGACGGGGCTGTGCTTCGACGTGACGGTCGAAAACGTGGGCGGTTTCGAGACCACGCCCCAGTACGACTGGCTGCGCCTGAACGCCCACAAATTCGGCTTCATACAGCGTTATCCCGCGAATAAAAGCGGCATCACAGGCATAAGCTATGAGCCCTGGCATTACCGCTACGTTGGCGTGGACGCCGCCGCATACATAACCGCCCATGACCTGACCCTGGAAGAATACTTGGACAAATAACTTCTGGAGGACGCTATGGATTACGTTGCTTCCCGAGACATACGTCTGGCTCCCTCTCCCGTGTACTCCCTCGTGCGCAAGGCGGAGGACAACATGCTTCCCTACCAGTGGGAAGCGCTTAATGACCGGCTCAGCGAAGGCCCCAAGAGCTATTCCGTGCGCAATCTGCGCTCCGCCGCGGGGGAGATCGATTGTCCCCACGCGGGCGCGGTGTTCCAGGACAGCGACCTGTTCAAGTGGATAGAAGCCGCCGCTTACGCCCTCGGACGTAAACGGGACGCGGCTCTGGAGGAAAAGATCGACTGGCTGGTCTCCCTCATGCAGAAAGCGCAGCGCCCTGACGGCTACCTGAATACCTATTACATCCTGACCGACATAAACAAGCGCTTCACTAACCTGAGGGACCACCATGAGCTGTACTGCCTGGGGCATCTTATCGAGGCCGCCGTGGCGTATTTCGAAGCGACCGGAAAGCGCGAAATACTGGATGTAACGCTCAGATACGTGGAGCTGGTGAACGCCACCTTCGGTTTTAAGGAGGGCAAAAAGCACGGCTATCCGGGCCATGAGGAGATAGAGCTTGCGCTGATAAAACTGTACCGAATCACCAAAAACCCCATGCATCTTGCCCTGGCCAAGTACTTTATCTCCGCCCGGGGCACCGACGATTATTTTGACGACGAGGCCGCTTTGCGCGGCGACAAGCCCGGCTGGGCCTGGAGCGTGTACTCCCATCGCAACCGCTACTATCAGGCGGACGAGCCCGTGACCGAAATGACCATGGCCAAGGGTCATTCGGTACGTCAGCTGTACCTGCTGACCGGCATGGCGGAACTGGCATACGAGACGGGCGACGAAAAGCTCAAGTCCGCCTGCGACACCATGTGGAAGGACATCACCCGCCGCCAGATGTACATCACCGGCGCCGTGGGCCAGTCCTCCTTCGGCGAAGCGTTCACGCTGGACTACGACCTGCCCAGCGACATAGTGTACGGAGAGACCTGCGCCGCCATCAGCCTGTACTTCTTTGCCGCCGCCATGCTCAAGAGCCGTCCCTTGGGCGAGTACGGCGACATAATGGATACACTGCTGTACAACGGCACGCTGAGCGGCATAAACGAGGACGGCACCCGGTACTTCTATGTCAATCCCCTGGAATGCATACCGAAACGGAGCAAGTACAGCCAGAGCGTGTTCCACGTGCGCACTCAGAGGCAGCCCTGGTACGGCTGCGCCTGCTGCCCGCCCAACATCGCGCGCATGCTCACCAACCTGGACGAAAGGCTGCTTTTCAAGGACAAAAACACCCTTTACGTAAACCTGTTCGCTTCTCTCGACGCCGAAACGCAGCTTGAAGACGGCAGCGTGTCGATTACCGAAAAGACCGGCTATCCCAACGACGGCAGCATCGTTTTCCGCGTGAACAAGGCCTTCCTCGGCTTTACTCTGGCGCTGCGCCTGCCCGGCTGGGTACAGACCTATTCCCTTAAGGTAAACGGGCAGAATCCGCCATGCGTCATGGACGAAGGCTATATATACATCTCAGGGCTCAGCGGCGGGGACGAGATCTCTTATGTGCTGGACATGCCAGCCCGGCTTGTCGCGGCGCATCCCCTCTCACACGCCACCGTGGGCAAGGCCGCTCTCATGCGCGGTCCCGTGGTGTACTGTCTGGAAGAGGTCGACAACGGCGGCGAGCTGTGGAACGTGCTTATCGCTCCCGATGGCCCGTTCACCGTCACGCCCGACGCCCGTTTCGGCACGGTCATTTCCGCGCCCGTGCTTAAGCAGGAAACGGACGGCTGGGACGAGTACGAGCTGTACTCGCCCCTGCGGGAAAACAAATACCGGCAGTTTACCGCCCGCTTCATCCCTTACCGCCTGTGGAACAACCGGGGCGAGGGCGAGATGCGCGTGTGGCTGAGGCTCAAAGAGGGCTGAATAAATCGACCTAACAGAGGATAAGAGGCATGTCTTTTACTGATACTTACGGCATACAGGTATTCAGCGACCGGGTGATGCGGGAAAGGCTGTCCGCCCAGGCGTATGACAGCTATAAGCAGCTTTCACAGGAAGGCGGCGCCCTCACCCGGGACGTCCTGGTGATCCCGGTCCTCTACGGCGGCGATGCGGGGCCGGACATCGGCAAGGTCGCCAAAACGAACGGCCTGACCGAAAACGAGGTGGTCGCCCTGCACAGCGGGACC
>JAGCIC010000030.1 GCA_017648805.1 Clostridia bacterium | reverse complement strand
GTTGGTCAGGTTGGTGACCGCCTGCTGGGCCTCCATGGCCTGCTGGCTGTGCTCGATGCCCAGCGCCATCACCATCTGGCTCTTCCATACGGGGATGGTGTTCACCACGGTGGACTGGATCTTCTCCACCATCACGGTGTCGGAGGACTGGATCAGGCGGATCTGGGGCGCCATCTGGATGGAGATGTTGCGGGTGAGCTCCAGGTCGTAGAGTTTCTTCTCAAAGCGGTCGGCCTTGTCGTTCAGATCCTTGGCCGCCTGGGCGTCCTCGGGCAGGTTGGTGCGCTGCGCCAGCGCCACGGCCTCGGCGATCTCGCCGTTTCTGAACTCTTCCAGCTTCTTCTTGCCCATGGCGATGTACACGGTCAGGGTCTTGAAGTAGGCCTGGTTCTCATCGTACAGCTCGTCCAGCAGCACGATGTCGTTGAGCAGGGTGATCTTGTGGGAATTCAGGGCCTTTACGATCTCGTCCACGTTCACAGTGGCTTCCTCGTAGCGGGTCTTGAGCAGCTGGATCTTGCTGGCCTTTTTCTTGAACCAGGAGAAGAAGCCCTTCTTGGGTTCCTCGGTGGTGAAGCCCTTGAGCTCCAGCACCAGCTTGGAGATCATGTCGCCCACTTCGCCCAGGTCCTTGGCCTTTACTCGGGACAGCGCGGTGTCGGAGAAACGGCTCAGGTCGCCCTGGATCTCGCTGCCGAAGGCGAATACGTCCGCGGTCTCCTTGATGTCGGTCTTCTCGACGTCACGGATGGCGTTGTAGATGGCGCGGCGTTCTTTTTCCTGCTTCTCGGCGTCCTGATTGGTATCGATCTCGACGTCGATGGACTTAAGCGCGGCCTCAAACTCGGGCACGATGGCGGTGGCTGCGGAGTAATTCTCTTCGCTCATGGTGTTATCTCTCCTTTATCATTGTATGCATTGTGTTGGTATATTTGAAAGCCGGGCTTATAGCCTTAAGCTGTCCAAACCGTGAGATATAGGCTGCGTTTAATGCCCGCCCTGCACCTGGCCCCGGGCCTGGCTCTCCATTTCGCTTTCGGTCTTAAGGTCCGTGGCGATCTGCTCAAGCTGCTTGATGGGATCGGCCGTGGGCGACACTTTCGTCCTTAAGCCGTCCGTGGAGAGCATGAGCTTCATGGTGTCCACGCTGGCCTTGATCTCCACCGCCTCGTTGCGGTACAGCTTGTCCTGGAACTTCTCGAAGGAACCCGCCACCATATTGAGGCAGTCCTCTATGCGCCGGCGGCTCTCGGCGGCGTTTTCGCCCTTGCCGGAAAGCGCGAAGCCGGTGGAGTGGCTCAGCAGGGTGTCCAGGGTGGG
Source organism: Clostridia bacterium (assembly GCA_017648805.1). The sequence goes on along the minus strand of JAGCIC010000030.1, from coordinate 3,769 downwards.
AGTGTAGTAGCTGAAGAAGGTGTAGGCGTCTCCCCTGTCGCCCTTGTCCCTTATGACTTCCTCGATCACGTTCTCGCCCGCGTCGGCGATGCGGCGAATGGAGGAGGCCACCTTTTCGTCCTTGGCGTCCTCGGCGGCGGCGCGGAACTTTTTGAAGGTGGCGCGGGCGGCCTTGATCTGGTCGTCCAGCTCCTTGTCGCCGGTGAAGATCTCTTCCTCAACGGTCACGTCCCTGCCGGGGAAGGCGGCTTTCAGGGCGAAAAACGCGCCCACGGTGAGCGCCGCGGTGAGCAGGCACGCCCAGAAGCGGTATATGGGAAGAATGAGGCTGAAAAGCACCACCGCTATCGCCGCGCCGAAATACGGCAGCGCGCTGTTTATATGAACCGTTTTGATCTGTCTCATGCTTCCTCCGTCAAATGTTTATGTCCAGCGACACGGGGCAGTGGTCGCTGCCGAATATGTCCGTGTGTATTTTTGCCTCTTTAAGGCAGGGTCTCAGGCTGTCCGAAACGATGAAATAGTCGATGCGCCAGCCCGCGTTCCGGTCCCGGGCGCGCATGCGGTAGCTCCACCAGCTGTAGGCGCCTTCTTTATCCGGATAGAAGTGGCGGAAGGTGTCGGTAAAGCCGCTGGCAAGCAGCCGCGTCATCTTCTCCCGCTCCCGGTCGGTAAAGCCGGGGTTTTCGTGGTTGGTCTGGGGATTCTTGAGGTCTATCTCCTCGTGCGCCACGTTGAGGTCCCCGCACAGCACCACGGGCTTGGTCTCTTCCAGCCGCTTCAAGTACTTAAGGAACGCGTCCTCCCACTGCATCCGGTAGTCCAGCCGCCTTAAGCCGTCCTGGGAATTGGGGGTGTAGCAGCACACCAGGAAGAACTTTTCGAACTCGCAGGCGATCACGCGGCCCTCGTGGTCGAACTCGTCTTCCCCTATGCCGTAAGTCACGTTAAGCGGCGACGTCCTGGTCAGCACCGCGGTGCCGGAATAACCGGGCTTGTCCGCGGAGTTGATGTACGCCTCGTAACCGTCAAGCGGGTTTACGAACTGTTCGGGCTTAAGCTTTATCTCCTGCAGGCACACGCAGTCCGCGTCGAGCGCGGCCACGCTTTCGCCGAAGCCCTTCTCGGCACATGCCCGAAGTCCGTTCACGTTCCATGAAACCAGCCGCATCCAAACACCTTTTCCAGTTTATTCCACTCTTAATTATAACACCCTTTTCCGCGTATTGCAAGTGGAAAAAGGGTGTTATTCGTGTGCCGTATCCGGTTTTCGCGGGCTAATGCCCCGCCTTCTTGTCCCTGGCGTTCATGTAAAAGCCCAGCACGGTGCCCACAACTCCTCCCGCCACATGGGTAAGCTGGGACACGTTGTCCTTTATGAACAGCCCGGTGTACAGCTGCTGGCCTATGTATATGGCCGCCACCAGCAGGAAAGTCAGGGGTATCTCGCCCCGGCTGCCCTGGGTTATGGAGGACAGCAGTATGAACGCGAACACTATGCCGCTGGCGCCCAGCAGCCTGACGCCCGGGAACAGGAAGAAGCTCAGTACTCCCGTCACCAGCGCGGTGACCAGCATCACCGTGATCAGCCGCCCGGTGCCGTATTTTTCCTCCAGCATGGGCCCCAGTATCAGGAAATACATCATGTTGCCCAGGAGATGATCCCAGTCCGCGTGGCCGAACACATGCGTCACGAACCTGAGCCAGGTCAGGGGACTGAGCAGGCTGGCGGGGTAAACGCTGAACAGAAGTATGTTGGTCCTGCCGTGCGTGAGCAGGTCCAGGCCCATCGCCGCCAGGCATACCGCCGCGAAGCCCAGCACCGCCGGGGAATTCAGAGTTATCTTTAATCTGAGTTTTGCCATATGCGCGTCCTTTTTCCCGGCCGCAGCCGGGGCGTTTCTTAAGTCTGCCCGTTGCCGGGGCCGGAATATGAATGCAACCTCTCAGGTCTTTATCGCGTCCCCGGTCCCGGGCGCTTTTTCACCGCCGCCCACCAGGCAGAACAGGCTCGCCAGCGCCATGCTCGCGCAGCACACCAGTATGCCCGCCTTAAGGCTGACAGCCGCCTCCAGCGCGCCAATGACGGGGGAGGATACGGACTGTCCGACGTACAGGGAGAGCATGAGCGCCGTGGTGCAGGTGAGCGTCTGGGAAGGGATGCGCTCGCAGGCGAGGCTCAGCATGCAGGGCAGCAGCGCGCCGAACAGGAAGCCTGACACCAGTATGCACGGGCTCAACCACGCCGGCGCGAGTATGCCCGCCAGCGTCACAGCCCCCGCCGCAAACCCGGCCAGGCGCACGTAAGAATCGGCCTTGACCGGCAAAAACGGGATCACTATCCGGGAACACATGAGCCCTATGAACATGAAGGACATGGGCGGCACGGCGGTGCCGGCGCCCGTGTACACTTCCGAAAAGCGGTTTATCCAGGTGTTGAGCCCCGACAGGAACACGCCGTGGAAGAACGCCGCGGCCATGTAGTTCCACAGCTTCGCCTGCTTTACCGCCTTAAAGGAGGCCGAGGTGCGCGGCGCGTCCGCCTCTCTGTCCGTCCTGCCCGGACGCAGCAGTAGCCCCGCGATAACCAGCGCGCCCGCCAAAACGGCAGGGAACAGGTACACGTCCTTCCACGCGAGCCCGCCTTTCATGAGCGCTTCGAACAGCACGGGCGTGCCCGCGCTGGCGATGCCGAAGGCTGTGTGCAGAAAGCACATCATGCGGATCCCGAGCTTTCCCGTGTAAAGCTGAGCCATGCATGCTGACAGAAGCGTGTCCATCATGCCCATGCCGAAGCCCAGCACGCCCCACACGGCTATGAACGCCGCCAGGCCGGAAGCGAGTTTAAGGCAGAACACGGCCGCGCCGCACAGCGCCAAAGACAGAAGCAGCGCCGTCCACTTCGGTATCCTGTGGCTCAGCGCGAAAGCGATCAGCAATGCCGCGATGCCGCCCGCGAAGGCGGCGGAGTTGGGCAGCCCCTGGTCCGATGAGGTCAGGCCGAACGCGTCGATTATGCTGGACAAAAGTATGCCCTGCAGGGCGAACAGCGTGGACAGAAGCGCCATGCCGAACAGAAGGAACGCCGTGAGAAGGCGCCGGTTTTTCATTTATATGCTCCCTTTGTATACCGTATCAGGTATATTTCCCGTAAGTCCGGGCGGTCTCGATCATGGCGAATATGTTTTCGTCCGGGGTGTCCCGGCCGCACTGGTCGCCCGTGGAAAGTATGAACCTGCCGCCCTCCGCCGCGTCGTCTATGGCCCTGCGGCAGGCGTCCTTAACGTCCCGGACGCTGCCCCTCAGCATCACGTCCGTGGTGTGCAGGTTGCCCTTCAGCACCAGGCGGTCCCCGTACAGGCGCTTGATCTCCCTTAAGTCGCAGTTGCCCATGGGCGGTATCTCAAGCGGGTCTATCACCGTGAGCTTCGTCTCCTCGCAGCAGATCTTGATCAGCTCTTTTTCCGGGCCGCAGGAGTGCACGTGGGATGGGATGCCATGCATACTGCACAGCTCCGCCATGGTCTTTACCACGGGCAGCCCCAGTTCCCTGAACATTTCCGGGGTCTGGTATACCAGCGTGCCGGAGCCGCCGGTGCAGATGAAGTCCGGCTTTGTCTCAAGGCTCATCAGCTTATTGAAGCGGATGACCGACTTTCTCAGGTATTCCCGGCTGGCCTCGATAAACGGCTCCGGGTCGTCGTAATAGTCGTAGACCTGTTGGGTATTTGTCACGAAAGTGGATCTTCCGCACCACACGCCCACCACG
>JAGCIC010000029.1 GCA_017648805.1 Clostridia bacterium | reverse complement strand
CGTGAACGCTACACGGTCGCTCAGGTTGCCGCCCTTGTCCCGCGCTCCGAACTCGCCTATCACTACCGGTATGCCGTTTGCCGTGAACTTTCGGAAGAGGGAGTTCAAAAAGCTGTCGATCTCCCCGGTGAACCTGGAGGACTTAAGGCTGAAGGTGGTGGTGCCGCCCGCGCTAAGGGCGAAATTGTAAGGCGTGTAGGCGTGGGCGGACACGATTATCCTGTTGTCCGCCGTATCTTCGGGCAGCACGAACAGTGCGGTCACCGCGTTGCCGGGGGCGGCGGCGTATGCGGGCACCATCAGGTAGCGTTCGGCGTTGTTCCCGCCGGAAGCGCGCACCGTGTCCACAAACGCCTGGTTCAGCCTGTTTATGCAGTCGGCTGCGTCCCTGCAGGCGGTCGACCTGCCGTCGAAGTTCCATTCGTAGGCGGCGTTGCCCTTCAGGCGCGGCTCGTTCATGGATTCGAATATCAGATGCTCGTCATAGTCCCTGAAACGCTCGCTCAGCTGCGACCATATGGAGCGGATGTACTTTTCGGAGATCTCGTAGTGCTGGGAGTCGGGATAGAAGTAATTGGCGCCTTCGTCGTGGTGGATGTTGATTATCACATAGAGCCCGTACTTGAAGGCCCAGTCCACCACCTCCTGCACCCGGTCCAGCCACTGCTTGCTGATCGCAAAGTCGTCGTCCACGTGGTTGTGCCAGGACACGGGCAGCCTCATGGTGGTAAAGCCCGCTTCCGCCACCGTCTTTATGGTCTTCTCGGTAGTCTTAAAGCCGCACCACACGGTCTCCATTTCCATCTCTTTGAACTTGGGCAGCGCGTCGTTGTAGGCATCGAAGGTGTTGCCCAGGTTCCAGCCTACGCCCATCTTCCTCAGGAACGCCATGGCCTCGTTGTCCGGGACCTCAAACGTCTTGGCCTCTATGATCGGTATCTCCACTTTGTCCCCTTTCTGCTCCGCAAATGCGGGCGCAAAGCTCATTAAAGCCAGTATTATCGCCAAAAAACCGCACAGTTTCCTCATTTTATGCCTCCCTTGCCTGCCCGTTTTCTTTTATCCGTTCCATATACCCGCAGATCTCCTGCGCAGCCCTTAAGTGGGCGGTGCGGCTGGGATGCATGCGGGAACCCAGATCCCCGTTGCAGTCGCTAAGGCGCAGGTATCCGACCTTCCCGTCCCCCTCCGCCTTCACCTGTTCGACGGCTTCCATTATGTATTGTTCCATATCCGTGCAGCACAGCCCGTACGCCCATATGATAAACGCGTTTTTCTGATGCGAGCGCACCGTCCTTATCAGTTCCGCGGCCCGTTTCGTGAACATTTCCGCTGCGGAAGCACGGTCCTCCTCCTGCTTGATGGCGTTGGAGTCGTTGGTGCCCAGGTTGATCACCACCCAATCCGCCTGCCTGCCGTCAAACGCGTAAGGCACGTTTCCCGAAGCTATGGGGGCGCACAGATTATCGTATATCAGGCCCAGACGGTGGTTTTCGTCTCCGTCCCACGCCTTCCATGCGCCCCAGCCGCTCATGGCGACCACGCGGCGCTCGGCGTCAAGCATCCTTGCCGTCTGATGCGGGAACGCGCCCACTCCGCTCATCCAGGCCATGCGCCAGTCGGTGGCGTAAACGGGGCCCGCGCAGCCTTCGCCCACAGTGAGGCTGTCGCCGATAAACTCGATCAGCTCTTTTTTGGGTTCGGAGGGTTTGAGCTCCCCGTCCGAAAACACCGCGTGTATGACCGGCGGTTCGGTCTCGTCCGGCAGTGGCTGGCAGTCCCTGACTATGGCTATCTCATGTGTAAACGCGGGATCCATTCCCGCGATCGCGGTGTAGATCCGTCTGCCTTCGGCGAGAGGGAACCTGGCGACAGTCGCACCTCCCGCCGTTACCGCCAGCCACACGGCATGCTCGGAAGCAAAACCCTCCGCTTCGATCTCCACCTGCGTGCACGCTGCGGCAAAGCTTATCCCGCTGCCCGTCCACCACAGGCGGCAGCTTTGTGGCGCGCTCTCCTGCCTGCCCAGGCGGGTGAACTTAAGCGGATCAAAACGATTCATTTCCATATCCCGGCCCATATCCTTTGTGTCATTCGTATATTTTCACGCTGTACGGTTTGCCGCTCGTCGTGCTGACCAGTGCCTGTCCGCCGGTAATCGACACGGTGAACACATCCTGATCCCTCCCGTCGGGGGAAGGAATGCGAATGGTGTATTCCTCCCCTTCTTTCAGTCCGTACGCCCTGAGTTCGACGCCGTCGGCAAAGTCGTATTCGGTGGACATGTCGCATTTGCCCACAGGCAGCACCGTGCCGCCCCTCACAAGCAGCGGCAGGCTCATAAATCCGTGCTTTTCGCTGCGCCACGCGCCGCCTTCCAGCTTCTCGCCCGAGATCAGGCTGTACCAGGTGCCTTCGGGCAGATAATATTCCACGCGGCCGTCTTCGCAAAACACGGGCGCCACCAGCAGCCGGTCGCCCAGCATATACTGCCTGTCCAGGTATTCGCAGGCCCTGTCCTCAGGGAACTCCAGCAGCATGGGCCGCAGCATGGGCGCACCGGTCTCGTGGGCTTCCGCCGCCATACGGTAAAGATACGGCATCAGCCGGCACTTAAGGCGTGAGAAATACCTGACCACGTCCACGCTCTCCTCGTCGAACAGCCACGGCACCCGATAACTGGAAGAGCCGTGCAGCCGGCTGTGGCTGGACAGCAGCCCGAAAGCCGCCCAGCGCTTGTAAACGTGGGCCGGCGCCGTGGACTCGAAGCCGGAGATGTCGTGGCTCCAGAAGCCGAAACCGCTGTGGCTCATGCCGAGCCCCGCCCGCAGGGTCTCCGCCATGGACACGTAAGAAGCGCTGTTGTCCCCGCCCCAGTGCACGGGGAAGCGCTGGCCGCCCGCGGTTGCGCTGCGGGCGAAAAGCACCGCCTGTCCCCTGCCCTTCTCCCGTTCCAGCAGCTCAAAGACCATTTTGTTGTACAGGAAAGAGTAGTAATTGTGCATTTTCAACGGGTCTGAGCCGTCGAAATACTGTATATCCCTGACGGGGATACGCTCGCCGAAGTCCGTCTTCAGGCAGTCTATGCCCTGGTCGAGCACTTTTTTGAGCTTTTCGCAGTACCACCTGCGGGCTTCCGGGTTGGTCACGTCCAGTATTGCCATGCCCGCCTGCCACGCGTCCGTCTGCCACACGGAACCGTCTTTCTTTTTCAGCAGGTAGCCGCCGCGCATGCCTTCCCCGAACAGGGGCGACGCCTGTGCGATGTACGGGTTTATCCAGCAGCACAGCTTAAGCCCCATATCGTGATAGCTTTTCAGCATGCCTGCGGGGTCTGGGAACACCTCCGGATCCCACTCGAAATCGCACCAGTTGAAACCCCGCATCCAGTAACAGTCGAAATGGAACACGCTAAGCGGTATTCCCCTGTCCCGCATGCCGTTTATCATGGAAGTGACCGTCTTTTGGTCGTAACTGGTGGTAAAGGACGTGGACAGCCACAGCCCGAAGCTCCATGCGGGCAGCAGCGGCGGCCTTCCCGTGAGCGCGGTGTACAGATCAAGCGTTCCCTTGGGCGTGCCGCCGTATATCACGTCATATGTCAGCCGCTCCCCGGGCACGGAGAACTGCACCCGCTCCACCTTTTCGCTGGCCACCTCGAAGGACACTTCGGTGGGATCCTCCACGAACACGCCGTAGCCGCGGTTGGTCATGTAGAACGGCACATTTTTGTACGCGCGCTCGCTGGCGGTGCCACCGTCGGCGTTCCAGATGTCCACCGTCTGGCCGTTTTTTACGTAGGCGGTGAACCTTTCGCCCAGGCCGTACACGGTCTCGCCCACGGCCAGGTCCAGGGAATCTATCATGTAGGACGGACCCGTTTTCTGTATGGACGCGGTCTCCCCCTCTTCCTTTACCGTATGGGCCATGGCCCGGAAGCCGCTGGACGTGATCACATTTCCGCTTTCGTCCAGAAAATCCAGCTTCCAGCCGCCCTCCGCCATGCACGCGCGGGCAGTGAGCGCTCCGCTGGTGAACAGGGCGCAGTCGCCGCCAAATTCGATCGCCGGCTCGGTGTTCTCGCCGAACGTCTCAAAGCGGGGCAGCCTGTCGACTTCTCCCTCAAAATGAGTGACGGACACCCTTATGATGTTTTCGCGGGGCGCGCTTAAGCGCACGGTGAGCGCCGGGCAGCCGATGGCTTCTCCCCTGTTGTGTACGGGTCTGCACGCGACCAGCAGCTTGAGCTCGCTGTTTTCCGCTTCCCCGCGCACGCAGTGGGACGCGTAATCCATGCGGTATTCGGGTCTCGTGAGCCAGTATCCGTTGGTGAATTTCATATCATAACTCCGCAAGAGATTTTTTCGGTACGATTATAACACCCGCGCCGCGGATTATGCAACGGTTTTCAGAAAACCTTCCGGGGCGGGAACGATATGTCTTATTCGGAATTTGCTTAAAGAAATGCGCAAAGGCGCTCACAGCTGCTTTTTCTGCTGCAGCATCTCCCGGTAAACGCTGGGAGAAACGCCTTCCATTTTATTGAATATACGCAGGAAATTGGAATAGTCGTTGAAGCCGCACTGGTAGGCGATGGTGTTGAGCGACGCGCCGCTCCTCATAAGCTGTTTTGCCAGCGCCACGCGGCAGTACAGAATGTATTCGTAAACGCTGCGGCGGGTGAGCCGGGTGAATTCCCGGGAAAGATAACTCACACTCACGCCGAAGCGCTTGGCGAGCTCGCCGATCTTGATCTGCTGGGTGTAATTGGCGTTCAGGTAGACGAGCACTTCCTGTATCACGCTTTTGGAAATGCTCAGGTCCTTTATCATGCGGGATTTGCGCATGCAGGAGCACACGGTCTCGATGAAACGGTTGATCTCGTTGTAGGCGTGGTAAAGGTCCATGCCGGTCAGCGGCCCGGACACGTTTTTGAGCGCCTTTATGCAGTTTACGCAGGTCTCCGCTTCCATGGGGTCCAACTGGAAGGTGAAGTTCAGCTGGTCAACGTATGTGCGGAACAGTTTGTCCAGGTCCGCCCGCCCGTAGCCCAGGGCGGTGAGCGCCTCCGTAGACACGTTCATGTAGGCGCGCTCGTAGTCCCTTAATTCCCCTTCGAAGCTCAGCCCGTGCATTATTCCGGGAGGGATGATGAACAGCTGGTTGGGCAGCAGCTTGTACATTTTCTCGCCTATGCCGTAATACTGTCCCCCGCGCATGTGGATATAGAACTCGTAGTAGTCGTGGCAGTGATAATCGCCGCTCGTGAGCACTTCCGTGTAATTGCAGAACGCCTCAAAGCCCCTGTCCGAATCGCTTATCGTGGTGGGGCTTCTGAGTTGTTTTACTGAGTTACGGTTCATATCCTGTTCCTCCGCAGTTCGGTCAAAAGCGGTCTTGTCACGGATACGGTCAACGGAAGCGGCGCGGGATCTGTTAAAGCCGGGCGCCGGCCGAAGCCGGCGCCCGTTGGAAGAATACTGACTTGATTACATGTTGCCGGGGAACTCGCCGCGGTAGCTGCCGGCCTGGTAAGCGGCACGGAAGCCCTCGATCATCTCGGCAGCGCCGGAAGAAAGGATGTCCTGAATGCCGGCGTCGAACACGGAGTCGAACTCGGCGGGATCGCAGGATACCACAGCAGCCAGGAACTCGCCCTGCTTGCTCTTTACGGTGGCGTCATAGTCGGTCTCGGCCTTGATCGTCTCGGTGAAGCTGATCTGGGTCCAGGCATCGGTCAGGGAGTCTACGTAGGAGGCTACGACGTCCTCTTCATATCCCTTGAAGGGCAGCGCCAGGGCGGCGGAGTTCTTCGCGTCGTCGCCGTAGAAATAGCCGTTGGAGATGAAGCAGATGTCGCCGGCATGGATCTTGTTCTCGTTGGGCACTGCGTCAGCGCTCTTCACGCCGTAGGGGATGCCCAGCACGGGATCGATGCCCTCGTAGTTGATGCCTTCGACGCCGTTCTGCATCGCGAACATGTTTTCGGGCTCGGCCATCCAGTCAAGGTACTTGATGGCGGCGATGGCGGTCGCTTCGTCGGCGGTCTTGGGGATAATGATGCTCAGTCCGTTGGCGGCATACTTGTCATGCAGGAACTTGCCCAGGCTCTCGTTGTAGAAGCAGTTCACGGTCACCCAATGGCCTTCGGGAACGTTCTTCTCAAGTTCGATCTGATAGTTCTTGTCGGTGCGCCAGGGCTGGTCGGGCTGCTGGGAGAAGAAGCCGTTGTAGCCCATGATCAGCGCGGTGTCGTTGGCCTTGTCGTTGTCGGTCAGCGCGAAGGTCTCGGGCAGCAGGCCCTCATGATACAGGGTGTTCAGCCAGCGGAAGCCTTCCTTGGCGCCGGGCAGCATCTCGGGGTTGGCGGAATAGGCGAACCAGTCTTCCTCGGTCACTTCGTCGAAGTCAACGAAAGCATCGGTGAAGCGGCGCACGTTGAACATGGGGTTGGGCGCGTAGATGCCGAAGGAGAAGGGCATGGTGTTCTCGCCGGCCAGAGCCGCGGCCTTGGCGGCGCGGAGGTAATCGGTGAACTCGTCCACGGTGGTGGGCTTTTCCATATCCAGCGCTTCCAGCCAGTCGGCGCGGATAAAGTTGCCTACGTTGGCAACGCTGATGCGGCGGGCGGGAATGAACCACTGCTCCTTGACGCCGTCGCCGTCGTGGTCGGACTGGCCGTAGGTGAGCAGCTGCTCACTCAGGAAAGCCACGAGGTTGGGAGCATACTCTTCGATGAACTCGTCCAGCTGCCAGATGCCTTCCTTGTCGATGCACTGCTGCACCAGGGCTCCGCCGTAGGTCATGCACAGGTCGGGAGCGGTGCCGCCGGCAAGGGCGTTGGTCAGCAGGTCGCCTTCGGTCCAGCGGGCGAAGGATACGAACTCCAGCTTGATGTGGTTGGGATCGCCGAAATGCTCCTGCGCATAACGGAGCTGCCAGCAGTCGGTCACGTCAAGACCGGTGATATCGCGGTCGAAGCACTCAACGCGCAGCGTGAGCCACTCGTCTTCCGCGGATACCGCGCCGAACATGCCCAGTGCGAGCACGAGCGCCAGCAGGATAGCCAGGATCTTCTTCATGGTCGTCTCTCCTTTAGATGATATATTTGACCGCCTTCGGGCGGTTAGGTACGTGTCCGTGCGCTTCCTTTAGCCCTTTACGGCACCGATGGTGACGCCTTTAACGAAATAGCGCTGCACGAAGGGGTACACCACCAGTATGGGAAGCGTGGCGAAAATGATGGTGGCGGGCTGTATGGACTCGCTTATCTCGGTAGCCATGGTGGACGTGCCGCCTTCCATCTGGGCGATGTCCACCGCCTGGGAACCCTTGATTATGTGGTACAGCTTGAGCTGCAGGGGCTGGTACGCTTTGGTCTGTATGTAGTACAGCGCGTCCTGGAAGCTGTTCCACTTGCCTACGGCGTAGAACAGTGTCAGCGTGGCAAGCGACGCCATCGACAGGGGCAGGTAGATCTTGATAAGCACCAGGAAGTCGTTCGCACCGTCTATTATGGCCGCTTCCTCCAGTTCCCCGGGCAGGGCGGAAAAGAAGCTTTTGAGGATTATCATGTTGTAGGTGGAGAGCATGCCGGGCAGTATCAGCGACCAGGGCGTATCCAGGATGCCCAGCTGCTTGATGTTCAGGTAGATCGGTATCGTGCCGCCGGAAAAATACATGGTGAACAGCGCCATGGTGTTGAAGAATCTGCGGCCCGCCAGGCGTTTCTTGGTGAGCGGATACGCCATCAGCACCGTCATCAGCATGGAAAACGCGGTATACACCACCGTTATGACTACGGTGTAGAACAGGCTCCGCACCATGGCCGGGTCAGAGAAGATCGCCTTGTAAGCGTTAAAGTCCCAACCCACGGGCCAGAATGAGACCCTGCCCGACAGTATGGCCGACTTTGTGCTCAGGGAATTTGCCGCCACGTTCACGAACGGCAGCAGGCAGGTTAGGCTTATAAGCACTATTATCAGCGTGAGCGCCACCTGGTAGCCCGTCCAGATGCTCTTTTCCTTTTTTGCCTTTACCGGCTGCAAAGCTTCAGATTTGATCATGTTTCCGCCCCCTTACCAGATGCCCTCTTCGCCCAGCTTGGTGGACACGAAGTTGGCGGACGAGATCAGTATCAGCCCGACCACCGACTGGAACAGGCCTATGGCGGTGGCTCTGGCGAACTGGGAATTGGTTATACCGGTGCGGTACACGAAGGTGGAGAGCACGTCGCAGTATTTGCGCACCTGCGGATTGCCCAGTATCTGGGGCCGGTCGAAGCTTATGTTCATCATCTGGCCCACGTTGAGTATCAGCAGCACCACTATCGTGGAGCGGATGCCGGGCAGCGTCACGTGCCAGATCTGCTGCATCTTGTTGGCGCCGTCTATCTTCGCGGCCTCGAACAGTTCCATGTTAATGCCGGTTATGGCGGACAGGTACAGTATCGTGCCCCAGCCCATGCCCTGCCACACGCCCACCAGCGTGTAGGTGATCTGCCAGTGGGTGCCTTCGGTAAGGAACGGGATGCCCGTCTTTACCCAGCCCCATTTGAGCAGGGTGGAGTTTATTATGCCGGTGCTGGGAGAAAATATCTGCAGCACCATGCCGCCGATGATGATCCAGCTTAAGAAGTGCGGCAGGTACAGAAGCGTCTGCGATACCTTTTTAATGGCTAAGGAGCGCATTTCGTTGAGCATTATGGCCAGTATGATCGGTATCGGGAAACCGCACACGAGACCCATGAAGTTGAGCCACAGGGTGTTTATCAGCGCGTAGGAGAAGTCAGGCATGCCCATTGAGAAGCGGAAGTTCTCCAGCCCTATCCACTGGCTGCCCCACATTCCCTTGAACATGTTGAAATCCTGGAAGCCGATGATTATGCCCACCATGGGTTTATAACAGAAAAGCAGGTAAAAAGATATGGGCAGGATAAGCATCACGTAAAGTCGCCAGTCCTGCAGCCAGGACCTGCGGCGCTTCTTTTTGCTTCCGACAGCGGTCACGGTCATAGAGCCCACCCCTTACAGTACGGAATTTCTATACTCATTTCTACCGAATGTGTATATTATAACCCCATAATAGCGGATTTGCTATGCAAATCTTACACATTTTTCTGCTTTGATATGCATTTATTACACGATATTAACGCTTTAGCCGCTTAATTGCCCGGACCCGTCTTGAAGCGCTCAGTGTCCGGGCAGGCGGATCGCGGTCTGTCCCCCACACAAAACTTAACACGCCGGCGGCTGGAACATTTGTCCTTTACGTTCCGTCAGACAGCAAGTGACTTTTGCGAGTTCACCAATTTATATAAAGGACGGAACATACAATGAAAAAGCTTATCGTCATGATACTGGCCCTGTGCCTGGCGTTATCCTTCTCCCTGGCGGTTGCCGAGACCAAGATCAGCGTCTCCGGCTCGGGCGAGACCCGCATCAGCGCGGACACCGCCGTGATCTCCCTGGGCGTGAACGCCCGTGACAAGAACGTGCTCAAGGCGCAGCAGAAGGTCAACGAGGCCATCGCCGCCATCCGCAAGGCGCTCATCGAGCAGGGCGTGCCCGAGGAAAACATCACCACCGACTATATCAACATCAACCCCATATACGATTACTCCTTCGACCTGGCCCGCCTGACCGCCTACAGCGCCAATACAATCCTGGCCATCAAAGTCACCGACATGGACAAGGTAGGTGCGCTGATCGACGCCGCCTTCGAAGCGGGCGCCAATGACTTAAACGGCATCACCTTCTCCGCTTCGGACACCAGGGAAGCCAAGGCCGAAGCACTCAAGCTCGCCGTGGAGGACGCGAAGCAGAAGGCCGAGATCCTGGCTGCGGCGGCGGGGCTCAGAATAACCGGCATAGAAATCATATCCGAAGGCGGCGTGTACAGCTACTCCAACACCGTGGGCAACGTGTATACCCGGGACATGAAGGCGGAGGCGGCCTACGGCGACGCGGCTACCGTGGTACAGGCCGCAAAGCTCATCGTGAGCGCCAACGTCACCGTCACCTATACCGCCGAGTAAACGCATAAATCAGCCCGCAGGGCTTGGAAAGGAACGACCCTTAATCATGAAGAAAACCATCGCGTTCATCATCACCCTGTCCCTCGTTTTCTGCTCCTGCGCTTTCGCGGAAGCGACCCGGTCCGACTTCGCCATGTTCGAAGGCATGGAATGGAGCTTCTTAAGCGGCGCCGGCGCCTGGTCCACCGACATGCGCATACTCGAGGACGGCTCCTTCTGGGCGAGTACCACGACAGCGAAATGGGCGAGTCGGGCGAAAATTACCCCGACGGCACCATCTACTGCTGCTCCTTCTACGGCACCATGTCGTTTGCGGGGCAGGCGGACGAGTACTCCTGGAACTATGTCATCGACTCCCTGACCGTGAACGAGACCGTCGGGGAGGAAAGCATAAACGAAGGCCTCCGCTTCGTCATCACCGGACCCTACGGCATCAGCGCAGGCGACACCATGCGCCTGTACCGTCCCGGCACGCCCGTAAGCGCGCTTAGCGAGGACATGTACATCTGGGCGCACGTGTACACCGACGGCGGCGTGGCGGAAGCGCTGGAAGACTGGTTCCTGTGCAGCGAAAAGAACGAGTCCGGCTTCGTGGGATACCTTCTCTCGGACGATATCGGCATGGAGAACCCCTGGCTCGAGCTTGACGCGGAAGAGCTCATGCAGGTCTCCGGGCTGGAGTTCGCCGTGCCCGAAGGCGCCGGGGACGTGGTATTCCGCTACCTGCCCGAAGAAGAGCTGGCCGAAATGCAGTTCACCCTGGACGGCGACGAGTTCTGCGCCCGCATACAGCCCGCCGCGCTGGAATACGGGCAGCTTATGAACATTTCAGGCATCTTCCTGCCAATGGAAAACGAAGAGGAGATCAGCGTCAAGCACTGCTACGGCACTGTCAGCCAGTCCCAGACCGGCAGCGAGGAATGGGTTGAGCTCTGCCTTTGGTACGACATCGTGCCGGGGCTCATGTATTCCCTCTCCGTCTACAGCACCGACCTTGACGGGCTTGACCTCACCGCCATGGCGGAGCAGGTATACGTTCCCGTACAGGGCGATGACTGACGCCAAGCCTAACGTTTTGCGGCTCCCCCGCCTCCGCGGGGGGCTTTTTTTATGCCCGTGATCTTATTGCATCGCCGATTCATTTTTTCTGCATCGGTCTGTGCAAAATGTTAGCGCAATGTTAACCAAATAATTAGCACTCACCTATTGACAGTGCTAACAAAACGAGTATAATATAAGGCGAACAAAGGGAAAGGGCCAAAGGCAGCGGAGGTCCGGACCCCGAGTCCGCGGTGACAACATGCTGTGACCTACGCCGACACACCCCTGCGACGATAGCCCGGGAGGGCGATCGCGGCAGGTGCGCAGTACGCGCAAGAGTCAAAGGAGGTAAGAGTTATGTTGATGCCAAGTATTTTCGGCGAGAACCTGTTCGATGAATTCTTCGGAGACCTTGACAGGGAATTCAGGCACATGGACCGCAGGCTGTACGGAAAGAACGCCGCGCGCGAAATGAAGACCGACGTGCACGAGCACGAGGACCGCTACGAAGTCGACATAGACCTGCCCGGCTTCAAAAAGGAAGACGTTACTTTGGAACTCGAAAACGGTTATATGACCGTGACCGCCTCGAAAGGCGTGGACAAGGACGAAAAGACCGAGAAAGGCAAGCTGATCCGTCAGGAGAGGTACGCCGGCGCGCTGCAGAGGAGCTTCTACGTGGGCGAGGCGCTCACCCGCGAGGACATAAGCGCCAAGCTGGAACACGGCGTGCTGAGCATAAACGTGCCCAAGAAGGAAGCCAGGAAGCTGCCCGAAAAGCAGACCATAATGATCGAAGGATGATCCCCAAACGAAAAAGGACCGGCAAAAGGCCGGTCCTTTTTTGCGCCCGCAGTTCAGGAAAGCACGAACCTGTCTTCGTTCGTCAGGCCCAGTTTCTCTATCACCTCCGGCGCCCTGTCCGGGATCACGTTCAGTTCTTCGGGATGGTGGGCGTCGCTGGCCAGGTAGAATTTGCAGCCCTCTTCCCCCGCCATGCGGTAAAGCCTGAGCATGGCCTCCTCGTGCTCGCGCCAGCCGGGAGCAAAGCAGGACAGGTTTATCTCTATGCCCGCCCCAAGCCGCGCGAAGGCGCGCATGGCTCCCCGGAAGCGCGTTTCGTCCACCAGTTCGTACACCTTGTACTGGTCGCCGGCAGTAAAGATGAGGCCGCAGGTAATGTGGGCGATGCCCACCTTATGCCACGGCAGGTCCATGCGCGTCAGTTCCTCCAGCCGCTCCGTAAGCAGTCCCGCCCGCTTTGCTTCGGTATCATAGCCTTCCGCGTGCACAAGGCCGCTCATGTGGTAGTGGTTGGGCGGGATGACTATAAAATCGAATTTGTCATAATTGTCGGGGTGCAGGCCCAGCTTCCTGTTGCCGCAGTACTCCGTCTCGCAGCCGAACACCATCCTTACCCTCTCATCCCGCGGCAAAGGCAGGTTGCGGCTCACATGTTCTATGTTCTGGGAGCTGTAAAAGCCGTTCGGCCCCGGTATCAGGCTGTCCCACAGATGGTCGGTTATGCACTGCACGGTGTAGCCGTGCGCTTTGGCGAATCCAAGTATGCCCTCCGGCGTCTGGGCGGGGTCGCCCGAGCACAGGGAAAGATACGTATGGCAGTGCAGGTCGTGGTCTATCGGAAAACGCATGCTGACACCTCATTTGCTGAATATTCTCTACCCAGAATTGTACACGGAATAAAAATATTGTCAAGCGTGCCGCTTATTCCCGCCCCGATGCAGGAAGAGCGCGCCTCCGCGGAGAATATATATGTTTTTCCCAATAATAAAACAGAGGAGGCATCATCCTTGCTGAGCAACGAACAGATCGTAAAAATGCTTGACCGCCCCCGGGGCATCGCGGACATGGTGCTGGATACGGACGCGTACAACGAGATCGACGACCAGTTCGCCATCGCGTACGCCATAAGCGCCCCGGAAAGGCTGCGGGTGAAGGCGTTTTACGCCGCCCCGTTCTTTAACGAGCGCTCCGCCGGGCCCGCGGACGGCATGGAACGCAGCTACAGCGAGATCAAAAAACTGCTGAAGCTGGCGGGAAAGGAAGAATATCCCGTGTTCCGCGGCTCCTCCGGCTACCTGCCGGACGAAAACACCCCCGTGCCTTCCGATGCCGCGGACGATCTTATCCGCCTGGCAAACACGTATTCTTCCGAAAAGCCCCTGTACGTGGTTTCCATAGGCGCCATAACCAACGTCGCCTCTGCGCTGCTCAAGGCGCCCGGTATCGCCGAAAGGATCGTGGTGGTCTGGCTGGGCTGCCACGCACCCCACTGGGAGGACAATTTCGAGTTCAACGTGCGCCAGGACGTGGCCGCCGCGCGCGCGGTGTTCGATTCGGGCGTACCGCTGGTGATGCTGCCCGCCCAGGGCATCGTGAGCAATTTTGCCACCACGGGACCCGAGCTGGAATACTGGCTGCGGGGCAGAAACCCCCTGTGCGAGTACCTGATAGACCACACCATAGAGGCGGCAAACGAATACGCGAAGGGCCGCGTGTGGAGCCGCGTCATCTGGGACGTCACGGGCATAGGCTGGCTTATGAACGACGAGGGTAAGCAGCTGATGCGTGACAAGCTCGTGCCCCGGCCCATACCCGAGTACAGCCACCACCTGTCCTGGGACTTCCGCCGGCCCCTGTGCCGCATGGTGTACCACATCAACCGGGACGCGCTGTTCCAGGACCTGTTCGACCACCTCGCCCCCGGCGGGCGGGGCTGAAACGCGTTACAGCCCGGAAAGCGCGCATTCCCCGGCAGACCCGTTCCCGAATACCCCAAAACCGAGTATTCGGAAACCGAGTACTCGGAAACCGAACACTCGAAAGCCGAGTGCTCGGAAACCGGGCAGCATATTACGAACTAAATAATAGAATAATAAATAATTAAGGACACAGCCACCGATAACGCGCCGGCGGCAGTGTCCTTTTTCAGCCAATGGAACGAGCCGTGGCGAATATTAAGTTTTTCTAACATCTGTCCCCCGCAGGCGGTCCGCTGTGGAAAAAACCGGCGATGCGGAGTATAATGTTACCCTGTGGAAACATCAAGCGGAGGTGGACCATGCCCGGCAGTCTGAGCGTGCTCGTGAAGCCCGTGAGCGGGGCGTGCAACCTGGCCTGCTCATACTGTTTTTACGGGGAAGAAGCCGCCGAGAGGGCCGAAAAGCGCCTTCCTCCCATGACGGACGCGACTCTGGAGGCGCTGATAAGGCGCGCCTTCGAAAGCCGCGCAAGCGAAGTGTTCTTCGTGTTCCAGGGCGGCGAACCCACGCTGGCGGGGCTTGATTTCTTCGAGCGCGCCGCGGCCCTTCAAAAGCAGCTTTGCAAAGGCAGAAGGTACCACAATTCCCTGCAGACCAACGGCACGCTGCTGGACGGCAGGTGGTGCTCCTTCCTTAAGCGGGAAGACTATCTCGTGGGCCTGTCCCTGGACGGGGAAGCCGCCGCGCACGACGCCTGCCGCAGGGACAAAAGCGGGCAGGGTACCCATGCCCGGGTGCTGGAGGCGGCAGAGCTGCTGAAGCTGCATGAAGTCCCCTTTAACGCGCTTTCCGTGCTCACGCGGCACAACGCAGCCGAGCCCGAAACCACATATAACGCGCTCAAGCGGTTCGGTTTCATGCAGTTCATCCCCTGCGTGGCGCCCCTGCGCGGCGGATACGACGCCGAGCTGCCCGAAGTTGGAGCGCTGGGGGATTTCCTCATAAAGACCTATGAATTGTATAAGCGGGACCTGCTCGCCGGCCGCTTCGTGAGCGTGCGCATGTTCGACAACTGGCTGCAGATGCTGATGGGCTTCCGCCCCGAAAGCTGCTCCATGGACAGCATGTGCCAGGTGAGCTTCACGGTGGAGGCGGACGGCAGCGTATACCCCTGCGACTTCTACTGTTTCGACGAAAGGAAGCTGGGGAACGTACACGAAAACGGCTTTGACGAAATGCGCTCCTCCCCCGCCGCGCGGGAGTTCGTGTCTTCCTCCGCCCCCATGGCCGAAGAGTGCCGCAGGTGCCGCTGGTTCGCCCTGTGCCGGGGCGGATGCAGGCGCTTAAGGGAGAATCCCGCCGGCAGAGGGCCCGGCCTTAACCGGTACTGCGGGGCGTACAGGCGCTTTTTCGACGCCGAATATATGGACATGGCACGTCTGGCGGGCGTTATCGCCGCCCGGCGCGGCCTTAAATGATGCACAAACCATTTTGCAGAGGTGAGGTATTTGAAGCTCAGCGAACTCAAGCCCGGACGGTCCGCCCGCATAGAGCAGGTAGGCGGCGAAGGCGCGTTAAGGCAGCATTTCCTGGACATGGGCGTGATCCCCGGCACCGACGTGACGCTGGTCAAGCTCGCTCCCATGGGCGATCCCATGGAACTCAGGGTGAGGGGCTACGAGCTCACCCTGCGCGTTGCGGACGCGGAAAAGATTCAGGTTTCCCGCGTGTCTCCCGACGCCGAAAAACCCAGCAGGGCGCCCGAAATACGCTTAACCGACCACCCCGGCCTGGGCGAGGAAGGCAAGTTCCATCCCAAGGGCAGCGGCGATCCCCTGCCGGAAGGCAGCCTGCTCACCTTCGCTCTGGTGGGCAACCAGAACTCGGGCAAGACCACCCTGTTCAACCAGCTGACCGGCGCGAACCAGCACGTGGGCAACTTTCCCGGCGTCACCGTGGACCGCAAGGACGGCGCCATACGCGGCCACAGGGACACGCTGGTCACCGACCTGCCCGGCATTTACTCCATGTCCCCCTATTCCAGCGAAGAGATGGTGTCCCGCAACTTCGTGCTGGACAATAAACCCAGCGCGATAATCGACATAGTTGACGCCACCAACATAGAGCGCAACCTGTACCTGACCATGCAGCTGCTGGAGATGAACACCCCCATGGTGGTGGCGCTCAACATGATGGACGAACTGCGCGGCAACGGCGGCATGGTGGACATAAACGCCATGGAGGCCATGCTGGGCGTGCCCGTGGTGCCCATCTCCGCGGTAAAGAACGAGGGCGTGGACGAGCTGGTGCGCCATGCCATCCACGTGGCCAAATACAGGGAAAAGCCCTTAAGGCAGGACTTCTGCTTCCCCGAAGACCACGGCGGCGCGGTGCACAGGGCGCTGCACGCGGTGAGCCACCTGATAGAGGACCACGCCGAGGAGGCGGGCCTGCCCGTAAGGTTCGCGGCAAGCAAGCTGATCGAAGGCGACAATGACATACTCTCCCGCCTGAGCCTGGACACCAACGAAAAGGAGATGCTGGAGCACATAGTGCTGCAGATGGAAAAGGAAAGGGAGCTGGATCACAGCGCCGCCATGGCGGACATGCGCTTCGACTACATCGAAAGGGTGTCCGAGGCCTGCGTCACCCATCCGCGGGAAAGCCGGGAACACCTGCGCAGCCAGAAGATAGACCGCCTGCTCACCGGCAAGTACACCGCCCTGCCCCTGTTTATAGGCATAATGGGTCTGGTATTCTTCCTGACCTTCTTCCTTATCGGGCCGTTTTTGCAGGACCTGTTCGCCTCCGGGATTCAGGCGCTGGGCACTCTGGTCAGAAACGCCATGGAAGCCGGCAGCGTGAACGAGACCATCAAAATCCTGGTGCTGGACGGAATATTCGAGGGCGTGGGCAGCGTTCTGAGCTTCCTGCCCCTGATAGTGACCCTGTTTTTCTTCCTG
>JAGCIC010000028.1 GCA_017648805.1 Clostridia bacterium | reverse complement strand
TCCCCCTTTACGTTCGCGCTTTAATGTGCTAAAATATCCCCGAGAACAGAATGAAGGGGGCCCGGTTTATGAAACCCGGTTTTGACCGCATCCCGGACACTGACATGTACAAGGCTATCCTCACCATAAAGGATGAGGAGGAGTGCCGCCGCTTTTTCGAGGACCTGTGCTCCCCCCGGGAGCTGTCCAGCATGGAACAGAGATACGAAGTGGCGCGGCTGCTGATGCAGGACAACGTGTACACCAAGATCCTGGAGATCACCGGGGCGTCCAGCGCCACCATAAGCCGCGTACGCCGGAACATACTGGACCAGAACGGCGTGGGGGCGCTAAAAGCCATTGTGGAGCGCCGCCGGGCCGAAGAAGAGTAAATCCTATCCGAAAGGAATTATAATATATGGAACGTTACTATCAGCCGGAGATCGAGACCGCGCCGCGCGAAGAGATGATCCGCCTTCAGACCGAGCGTCTGATCAAGCAGGTTAAGCACGTATGGGACGACGTGCCCTACTACCGCAAGAAGATGGAAGACAAGGGCGTGACCCCCGACGACATCAAGACCCTGGACGACCTTAAGAAGCTGCCGTTTTTGAGCAAGGCCGACCTGCGTGAGGCCTATCCCTACGGCCTTATGGGCGCACCGCTCAAGGACTGCGTGCGCATCCAGTCCACTTCCGGCACCACGGGCAAGCGCGTGGTGGCGTTCTACACCAAGGAAGACGTAGACCTGTGGGAGGACTGCTGTGCCCGGGCGATCACCGCAGCGGGCGGCACCAACGAGGACGTGTGCCAGGTCGCCTACGGTTACGGCCTGTTCACCGGCGGCCCCGGCCTTAACGGCGGCAGCCACAAGGTAGGATGTTTGACCATCCCCACCTCCAGCGGCAACACCGAAAGGCAGATCATGTTCATACGCGACTTAAGCGCCACCATCCTGTGCTGCACGCCCTCCTACGCCGCGTATCTGGGCGAGAGCATGAAGGAAATGGGCCTGGGTCCCGACGACATCCCGCTCAAAGCGGGCATATTCGGCGCGGAAGCCTGGAGCGAGGAGATGCGCCGCGACATACAGGCCACTTTAGGCATCAAGGCGTACGACATATACGGCCTCACGGAACTCAGCGGCCCCGGCGTGGCCTTCGAGTGCTCCGCCCAGACGGGCATGCATATCAACGAGGACCACTTCATAGCGGAGATAATCGACCCCGTCACCGAAGAGGTGCTGCCCGAAGGCCAGCAGGGCGAACTGGTGTTCACCGCCCTGACCAAGCGCGCCTTCCCGCTGATCCGTTACCGCACCCGCGACATCTGCGTGCTTTCCCGCGAAAAGTGCCCCTGCGGGCGCACCCACGTAAAGATGAGCAAGCCCAGGGGCAGGAGCGACGACATGCTCATAATCAGGGGCGTAAACGTGTTCCCCAGCCAGATCGAGACAGTACTGCTCAACCAGGGCTATCCCGCCAACTACCAGATCATAGTGGACCGAGTGAACCACACCGACACGCTTGACGTGCAGGTCGAGATGACTCCCGAGATGTTCACCGACAACATGGGCGAGATCGCCGCCCGCCAGAAGCTGCTGGTGGAGGGCCTGCGCTCCATGCTGGGCCTCACCGCCAAAGTCACTCTGGTGGCGCCCAAGAGCATCGTAAGAAGCGAAGGCAAGGCCGTGCGCGTGATCGACAAGCGCAAGATTTAGGAGGCAGACATGGTACGACAGATCAGCGTATTTCTCGAAAACAAAGCCGGCGCCCTGGCGCAGATGACCAGGGTGCTGGCGGATAACGGCATAAACCTGCGCGCGTTCTCACTGGCGGAAGCCAGCGATTTCGGCATCGCCCGCCTGATAGTCAACGACGTGTATCTGACCAGCACCGTATTAAAGGAAAACGGCTTCGTGCTGGCGGTGGCCAACGTGCTGGCGGTGGCCATGCCCGACGCCCCCGGCGGACTGGCGGGCGTGCTGGAGTGCCTGAAGGACGCGAACGTGAACGTGGAGTACATTTACGCCTTCACCTCCGACAAACCCGGTCAGGCGTACATGATACTGCGTCCCGACGACGAGACCGCCGCCATGAAGGCGCTAAGAGGCGCCGGCATCAGACAGGTAGAGCAGGAAGAACTGAGCGAAATGTAAACCTCTTTATCGAGATACGGATTTTGCAGGGCACAGTCCCGTTTCCCTCATGGGAACGGGACTGTGTGTTTGTGAAGGAAATGCAGCCGGATTTGCCTTATTCCCCGCAAAGCTGTATAATGTCGGAAAACGGAACCGGACGGTATTAAAATGGGCAATTATCTTGTTACCGGAGCGCTCGGCGGCATGGGCACTGCCATATGCAAGCTGCTGAGGCAGGAAGGCCACCGGGTGTGGGGGCTGGATATAAGCGAAGCCGAAGGCGTCATTGAGACCGATATCACTGACGCCTGCAGCATACATTCGGCGTTTGAGCGTGTCAGAGCTGAGGCGGGCAGCTTAAGCGGCATAGTCCACGCCGCGGGAGTATACGACTTGAACTCCCTGGTCGAGATGCCGGAAGAGGACTTCATGCGCGATTTCCGTGTGAATCTGATGGGTATGTTCCGCGTGAACAGGATGTTCCTGCCGCTGCTGGAAAAAAGCAGCCGCATAGTCATAATATCCAGCGAGCTGGCGCCTCTCTATCCCCTGCCCTTCACGGGGGTGTACGCCGTTACCAAGACCGCGGTCGAAAAGTACGCGGCGGCGTTGAACATGGAACTGCAGCTGCTGGGCCATAAAGTCGCCGTGATCCGCCCAGGCGCGGTGAACACCGGCATGCTGGCCGCTTCCACCCGGAAACTGGACGCGTTTTGCGAAACCACACGGCTGTACCGTCTGAACGCCGCCCGCTTTAAGCGCGTAGTCGACCGGGTCGAGGCGAAGAACGTGCCTCCGGAAAAAATCGCGCTTACCGTAAACAGGGCGCTGTCTGCCCGCCGCCCCCGGCTGGTGTACAACGTGAACCGCAACCCGCTTTTGCTGCTTCTGAACGCCCTGCCCAAACGCATGCAGCTGGCGATCATAAAGATGATACTTAAATAAGCGTTTTTGCGGGAAACCGCGCGGCGTATCCGGCATCCGGTCGGATGCGCGGACACCGTTTCATAAACAAAGGACGGGCACATTGCCCGTCCTTTGTTTACTTAATGCCCGCTGTTATTCCAGATTCCTCAGCGCGTCGACTATGGCGGTCTTGGAATTGGTCTTTTCGTCCTTGTACTTGATTATGCGCGCGGGAGCGCCGGCCACCACCGCGTTGTCCGGCACGTCCTGAGTCACTATCGCGCCTGCGGCCACTACGGCGTTTTTACCCACCTGCACGCCCTCCAGCACCACGGCGTTGGCACCCACAAGCGTGCCGTCGCCAATCACCACGGGGGTCGCGCTGGCCGGTTCGATCACCCCTGCCAGCACCGCGCCCGCGCCTATGTGGCAGTTTTTGCCGACTATGGCCCGGCCGCCCACCACGGCGTTCATGTCTATCATAGTGCCCTCGCCTATGACGGCGCCTATGTTGATCACCGCGCCCATCATTATGACCGCCTTGGCGCCTATCTCCGCCCTGTCGCGTATGTAAGCGCCGGGCTCGATGCGGGCGTTTATGCCGCCAAGGTCGATCAGCGGCACGGCGGAATTGCGCCGGTCCAGCTCCATCTCGCAGTCTTCGATGACTCCCGAATTGGCTTCAAGCCAGCTTTTGACTTCGCTCAGCTCACCGAAGATCACGTTCCCGAAGTGTCTGAGATCGCCGAAATCCGGTGTTTCTGACGCGCGGAAATACAGCTTGACCGGGGTCTTCTTGGGAGCGTTGGCGATGAAAGAGATTATCTCCTGAGCGTTCATAGCGTGTCCTCCATAAAATCGTCCATGGTGTACAGTCCCGCGCTCTTGCCGCCCAGCCATCTTACGGCTCTGAGCGCGCCCAAAGCGAATATGCGGCGGCTTTCGGCGAGATGCCTGAACTCCAGCGTCTCGTTGTCGCCGAAGAACCTGACGGAATGCTCCCCCGCCACGGTGCCGCCCCGCAGGGCGTGGATAGCGATCTCGCCGCCCCGCTCCCCCGTACGTCCGCTGCGGCCGTAGATAACGGGCTTGTTCCTGCCGTCGTCGGCTGCGGCTCTGAGCATCAGCGCGGTGCCGCTGGGAGCGTCCGCCTTTTTGCGGTGATGGGTCTCCACTATCTCTATATCGAAGCTTTCCCCCAGCGCCTTTGCGGCCATACGCACTGCGCCCTTCAGTACCGCCACGCCCAGGGAATAATTGGCTTCCGCCATCACCGGCACCAGCCGGGACAGCGACCGTATCTTCTGTTTCGCCTCGTCATTCAGTCCCGTCGTGCCGATCAGCAGCGGGCAGTTGTACTTCTGCGCCAGCGATACTGAGGTGTCCAGCCCCTCCGGCAGGGAAAAGTCCAGTATGCCTTCCGGCACGGTCTCCCCTGTCCACGGGGGCAGAAGCGGGTCTATCTTTCCGATTATCTCAAGTTCCGGGTCGCCGGACCCGATGTCTGCTATCATGCGGCCCATACGCCCGTAGCCGTTAAGCAGCAGTTTCAGGTTCAGGCTCCAATCAGGCCGTACTCCCTGAGCACGGCGACCATTTTATCGTGGTTCGCGCTTTCCATCTCGCACAGGGGCAGGCGCAGGGGGCCAACGCCCATGCCCATCAGATTCATGGCTTCCTTTACGGGAATGGGGTTGACTTCCATGAACAGGGCGCGCACGAGTTTCAGGTACTTAAGCTGCAGTTCCCGGGAGGTCCTTACATCGCCCTCCAGGAAGGAAGTGACTATCCTGCGGGTCTGTTCGGGGACCACATTGGCCAGTACGCTTATCACGCCTACGCCGCCCGCGGCCAGCACGGGGGTGATGATGTCGTCGTTGCCGCTCAAAAGCTGGAAGTCGGGGCTGGCCAAGTGGGCGATGTTCATAAAATAGCTCATATCGCCGCTGGCTTCCTTAAGGCCGACTATGTTCCTGTGCGCCGCCAGTTTTTCCACGCTGGCGGGAGACAGCGCGCAGCCCGTCCTGCCGGGTACGTTGTACACGATTATGGGGCAGTCCACCCGGTCGGCCACGTAGGTAAAGTGCTTTACCATACCCGTCTGGTTGGCCTTGTTGTAGTAGGGCGTGATGAGCAGCAGCGCGTCGACGCCCAGCTTGGCGTAAGCTTCGCTCTTCATAAGCGCAGTCTGGGTATCGTTGGAGCCCGCGCCGGCTATGAGCAGGCACCTGCCCTTGACCGTTTCCAGCGCGCAGCGTACCACATCCTCGTCTTCCTCGTGGGTCATGGTGGAGCTTTCGCCGGTAGTGCCCAGCACCACTATGCCGTCCGTTCCCGCCGCGATCTGGAACTCGATCAGCTCCTGCAGCTTGTCGAAGTTCACCGACCCGTCGGCTCTGAAGGGGGTTATAAGGGCTACATGAGAGCCGCTAAGATCCATATCGTTGTCCTCCCGATCAAAATCTTCCAGTAAAAAATCTCCCGCCGGGACAGCCGACGGGAGACGCTGTAAAGCCGTTTTCTCCTCGATAGCTCTCCCGCTTTGTCAAGCGGACAGTGCGGCGGATATTCTCCGACGCACCACCCCGGATAACATACCTGCTCCCGGGATTCGGCGGAATCGCCCTTCCCTCGGCTCTGGCGCCTGTCGGCTCGCCGGGGGTACATCTTTTCCGC
>JAGCIC010000027.1 GCA_017648805.1 Clostridia bacterium | reverse complement strand
GTCGCTCATCCTTATACCGAAGGCAATCTGACTCTCCACGGCAAAGCAGTTATTCCTGTGCGCCTTCTCGTCATTTTCCCAGAATTTGTCAAGTTCTCTGTCTAACATGTTTCTGCCTCCTACTAACCTATTATATGAAAATCTCATGGCTCTGGCAAGCTTTATTTACATTTCCATAGCTTTTCGTACAGGAATTTGTGGTAAAATAACTTCATCAATTTCAAGGAGCGTTCCAATGAAAAAAACGCTGGTAATAATGGCCGCGGGGCTGGGCAGCCGCTTCGGCGGAAAAGAAGGCGCCAAGCAGGTCACCCCCGTGGACGACCTGGGCCAGATGATAATCGACTACTCCGTGTTCGACGCCTGCCGCGCGGGCTTCGAAAAAGTGGTTTATGTGATCAAGCCTGAAAGCCTGGACGCCTTCCACGAAGGCGTGGGCGGTCGCTGGGAAAGGTTTATCGAAGTGGCATATGCTTTCCAGACCCCGGAAAGCTACCTGCCCGAAGGCTTCGCCGTGCCCGAAGGCCGTGTAAAACCCTGGGGCACGGGCCACGCGGCGCTGTGCGCCGAAAAAGAGGTGCCGGACGGCTTCGTGTGCATAAACGCGGACGATTTCTACGGCCGTGAGGCTTACGAAAGAGCCGCCCGCTTTCTGGACGAAAAAAGCGATCCCGCTCTTAACGCCATGGTGGGCTACCGCCTGCGCAACACCATGACCCCCAACGGCTCCGTGGCGCGGGGCGTGTGCGAGACGGACGAAAACGGCTATCTCACCGGCATCACCGAGCGCACCAAGATCAGCCAGATGGGCGCGGACGCGGTATTCACCGAGAACGACAAAGACTTTTATCCCCTCTCCGGCGACAGCATCGTGAGCCTCAACTTCTGGATCTTCAGAAAAAACGTGTTCGCGGAGCTCAAAAAGGGCTTCCACTCCTTCCTTGAGAACGAACTTGGCGAAAGTCCTCTGAAAAAGGAGTACTACCTGCCTGCCCTGCCCCAGAGGCTCATCTCGGAAGGCAAGGCGCGCTTCAGCGTACTGCCCACAAAGGAAAAGTGGTTCGGGCTCACCTACCAGGCGGACGTGGAAAAGACACGCCGCGGCATACGGCAGCTGAAGGATCTGGGCGCATACCCGGACGACCTGTTTGACGGCTCCGTGCTGCCGGAAAGGAAAAGATGATGACTCTGATCCAGATCGCGGAATCCTTCCCGATAGAAGGGCGCGCGCTGTCCTGCGAAAAGCTGGGCAACGGCCACATTAACCGCACATACCTGGTCGTCACGTCCGCCGGGCGCAAGTACGTGCTGCAGGGCATAAATACCAACGTGTTCAGAAACGTGGACCTGCTGATGAACAACATTTTTGCCGTCACCGGATACCTGGCGGACATCGGCGCGTCCACACTCAGGTTCCTTAATACCCGGGAAGGCAACAAATACTGTTCCTGCCCGGAAGGCTGCTTCCGCCTGTACGAATATGTGGAAGGCGTCAGCCTGGAAAAGGCGTCCTCCCCAAAGGAGCTCAGCATCTGCGGGCGGGCGTTCGGGGAGTTCCAGCGCCTGCTGGGCGGCTTTGACGCCGGAAAACTCGGCGAGACCATCCCCCGCTTCCACGACACTGTCAAGCGTCTGAACGACCTGGAAGCCGCCGCGGAGAAGGACGAATTCGGCAGGCTCAAGACGGTCAGGCCCGAGTACGAGGCATATATGTCCCGCCGGAAGAACGCCGCCATAATGCTGGACATGCAGGCTGCGGGTCAGCTCAAGACCCGGGTCACCCACAACGACACCAAGATAAACAACGTGCTGCTGGAGGAAAAGACCCTCTCGCCCGTATGCGTGATCGACCTGGACACCATTATGCCGGGTCTGGCGGGCAACGATTTCGGGGACTGCATACGCTCCGGCGCCACCACCGGCAAAGAGGATGAGCCGGATCTGTCCAAGGTCAGGCTGGACCTGGACATGTACCGGGGTTTTGCGGGCGGTTTTTTGTCCGCCTGCTCGGGCGAACTCACCGGGGACGAGATCGACACGCTGCCCTGGGGCGGATACCTTATGACCTACGAGTGCGGCGCCAGATTCCTTACCGACTATTTAAGCGGCGACGTATACTTCTCCACCGCTTACCTGGAGCACAACCTGGTAAGGTGCCGCACGCAGCTGAAGCTCGTACAGGATACTGAAGACAATTTCGAAACGATTCGCGGTATTATTTCTGAGGAGGCAGCCAGACTATGAACATCCTTCTGACCGGCGGCGCCGGCTACATCGCGTCACACACCCTGATCAGCCTGCTGGAAAGCGGCTACGGCGCGGTCACCCTGGACAATTACAACAATTCCTCTCCCGAGGCGCTAAGGCGCGTAAAACAGCTGACCGGGAAGGAATTCACCGTCATAGAGGGCGATGCCCAGGACAGGGATCTGCTGGTCAGGATCATGCGGGAAAACCGCATAGACGGCGTGATCCACTTCGCGGGCCACAAAGCCGTGGGCGAGAGCGTAGAAAAACCCCTCATGTACTACCGCAACAACCTGACTTCCACCATCGCGGTGATCGAAGCCATGCTGGAGACGGACGTTAAGAACCTCATATTTTCCTCCTCCGCCACCGTGTACGCCGGGGACAACAAAATGCCTCTCACCGAGACAGCCCGGCGTGAGTGCATAAACCCCTACGGTTGGACCAAGTATATGAGCGAGCAGATAATCCGCGACGCCGCCAAAGCCAACCCGGACCTGAGCTGCGTGCTGCTCAGGTACTTTAACCCCGTAGGCGCGCATCCCTCCGGCATGATAGGCGAGGACCCCAACGACATTCCAAACAACCTCATGCCCTTCATCTGCCAGACCGCGGTGGGACTGAGAGACCATCTGACCGTGTTCGGCAACGACTACCGCACCCACGACGGCACGGGCGTAAGGGATTACCTTCACGTGTGCGACCTGGCGGACGGCCACGTGAAGGCGCTTGAATATGCCGCTTCCCACAGCGGCTGCGAAGCGGTGAACCTGGGCACCGGCACGGGCTACAGCGTACTGGACATGGTGAACGCCTTCGAGAGAGTCAACGGCGTTAAGATACCTTACGTCATCGGCCCCCGGCGCGCGGGCGACCTGGACGAGTGCTACGCCGACCCCTCCAAGGCGGAAAAGCTGCTGGGCTGGAAAGCGAAGCGCGGCATAGAGGAAATGGTGCGGGACGGCTGGAACTGGCAGAAAAAGAACCCGAAGGGATACAGATAACAGCCGGTAAACGCAAAATACAGCAAGCCCGGAAGACGGTTTGTCTTCCGGGCTTGTTTTGTGCCGCGCGGGTCCGGGTCACTTCCGGGGCACCTTTATCCTGACCGCGTTGTGCAGGTTCTTTATCTCGAACAGGGTCTCGCCCTTTTCCAGCTCCCCGTCCAGCGTCCAGTCGGTGTTCTCAGCCATTTCCATGTTTATGGACGCGGCGGAGGACAGATGTATCATGTCGCCGAACTTGGCGGTGGTTATCTGGTTGAGCAGTTTGGAAAAGTCCAGTACGTTGCGGGGCATGTCCACCAGCATCAGCTCGAATTCCCCGTCGTCCAGCATCACCAGTTCCTTGTCGATGGTGATTATCCCGCCCAGGGACGTGGTGTTGGACACCGAGCCGAACAGATAGTCCCCCTCCAGCTCCTCTTTTTCCGTGGCGATCTTCACGTGTGTGGGCTTGAGCGACCCCAGCTGCTTTACGCCTTCCAGCACGTAGGCAAGGTGGCCCAGCGCGTTCTTCACGCTCTGGGGAGTGCCGTAGCTGGCCTTCGTGAACGCGCCGAAAGAGGCGGTGTACACGAAATTGCGGCCGTTGAAACTGCCTATATCCAGATACCTGTCGTCCCCTTCCACCGCGTCACTCGCGGCGGAGAGCAGGTTGGTGCTCAGTCCCAGCGTACTGGCCAGGTCGTTCGTGGTGCCGCATGGCAGGTACGCGACCGGTACGTCCGCTCCGGAGACCAGCAGCCCGTTTATAGTCTCGTTCAGGGTACCGTCTCCCCCCGCGCATACGACAAGTTCGTTGTCCTTTACGTTGTCGCGGCACAGTTCCACCGCGTGGCCGCTTCGCTCGGTCATGAGCACCGTGGGCGCGTAGCCGTGGGCGCAGAATATGCGCAGTATCTCGCTCAGGCTGCCCGAGACTTTCTTTTTCCCGGCTGTGGGGTTCACTATAAACAGCAGTTTTTTCATGTGCGTGTCTTCTTTTTCGGTCTCTTTGAAATGATCGTCAGCGCCAGCATGGCCGCCAGTATCAGCGTAAGCCCCAGCCCGTCGTATATGAGCGAAAGGTTCCCGCTGAATATCTCGTCTCCCACTCTGTACAGGGAGCTCTTGTTTATAAATCCGTCCAGGCTCACTCCCAGGCCGAAGCCCGAACTCAGCAGCGCCATGGGCAGCACAGAACCGGTTTTATCGTACACCAGAGCGCCGACAAGCCCCAGCAGCAAGCCGTTTGCCGCGCCGGTGGTGCTGAGCCTGCCGGGTATCAGCACGTACATGAGCGCGGAAACCGGAACACTGGCCGCGAGCGCCAGAATACTGTTTTTGCCGGACAGGCCCTTCTGCAGCACATTCCTGCAGAGGAGCTCCCTTAAACAGCAGCGCAGGGGGATGAGTATGAGCGCCAGATACGCGCCCGCTTCAATATTTGCCGGTTCCCGCCGTATCACGTCCAGGTCTATGAGCAGTTTGACCAGCCCCGCACCCAGCATGACTCCCGCAGGGAGCAGCACAAGCAGCCTTTTATTCGTACGGCGGCTGTCTTTACCGATTGGGTCCCGTACGAACAGGCATACCGTCAGCCCCAGCATGTACGCCATCACCGACGTGACGCTCTCGAAGTACAGATAGACCTGCCTTGCCGTCCGGGTAAGGTTACCGGGATCCACGCTGTCCGTGAACCGGCTCCCCACCAGCAGTTTGGCCAGTTCCTTGCCGCCCCACAGAGCAAGCAGGGTCAGGGCAGCACCGATAAGCGCTTTGAGCCGCGGGCTTAAGCGTGCTTTCACTCAATTACCCCGTAGATCAGCTCTGGCTTTTCCACAGGCTCGCTGCCGATCTCTATGGCAGCCAAAAGCAGCTTTTTCGCTTCCTCCGTCCTGGACAGGCTGCCTTCCATTAAAGTGGCCAGGCTCCGGCCTTCTTCCACCTTTTCGCCCAGCCGCACACGCATTATCAGCCCGGCGGCGGGATCGATGGGATCTTCCTTCTTTTCCCGTCCCGCGCCCAGCGCCTTGGCGGCGTAACCGATCATATTGGTGTGGATCTTTGTGATATAGCCCGCTCTGGGAGCAGGCAGTTCCTCGGTCCTGTCCGCCTTGGGCAAAAGCGAGGTGTCGTAAACCGCTTCGAGATTGCCGCCCTGGTTTTTGACCATTTCCGCCAGCTTTTTAAGGCCCAAGCCCTCGTCAAGCGCCTTTGAAAGCAGCTCGTAACCCTCTTTGGCGTCTTTAGCCTTTCCGCTCAGACGAAGGATCTGGGCGCCCAGCTGCAGCGACACCTCCTTGAGTTCGCCGCTCGTGCGGCCGGAAAGGATGTCTATGGCCTCCTCCACCTCCAGCGCGTTGCCCACGTATCTGCCCAGAGGCTGGTTCATGTCCGTGACCAGCGCCGCAAAGCGCCTGCCCGTGCGGTTGCCTATGTCCACCATGGTCCTGGCCAGTTCCATTGCCTTGTCCACAGTGGTCATCATGGCGCCGGAACCCGTCTTGACGTCCAGCACGATCACGTCCGCGCCGGCAGCCAGCTTTTTGCTCAGAATTGAACTGACTATGAGCGGCATCACATCCACCGTGGAGGTGACGTCGCGCAAGGCGTACAGCACCTTGTCGCAGGGCGCCAGCTGGGCGGTCTGACCGATTATCGCCAGTCCGCTTTCGTCCACTACCTTCATGAACCTGTCCGTGTCCATGCTGATGCTGACACCTGGTATGCTCTCCAGCTTGTCCAGCGTGCCCCCGGTAAAGCCCAGGCCGCGGCCGCTCATCTTGGCCACTTTCACGCCGCAGGCCGCCAGCAGCGGCACCAGCACCAGGCTGGTGGTATCTCCGACGCCGCCTGTGGAGTGCTTGTCCACCTTGACGCCCGATATCGGCGAAAGATCAAGCATGTCGCCGGACTGCGCCATTTCCATGGTTAGATCCACGGTCTCGCGGGCGGTCATGCCGTTTATGGCGATGGCCATCAGCATCGCGGAGACCTGATAGTCCGCGAACTCGCCCTGTGTCACGCCCTGCACGAAGGCGCGTATCTCTTCGGAGGAAAGCTCGCCCCCGAAGCGTTTTTTGTAAAGCAGCTCCGTAATGCTCATTATGCCCACCACATAGCGCCGTTCTTCTCGAACATCATGGTCTCTTTGAGTATGTCTATGGCCTTGTTCAGCCCTTCCGGCACGCTCATAAGGCTGTCCTCGTGCTCGATGGAAATGTATCCGTCGTAGCCCGCCGTCCTGAGGGCGGAGAAAATCTCCTTCCACACGCCCGCGTCGTGGCCGTAGCCCACGGTCCTGAATATCCAGGAGCGGTTGAGCTCGTCGCCGTAGTGTTTGGTGTCGAGCACACCGTTGGTCAGGCTGTTGAGACTGTCGATCTTGGTATCCTTGGCGTGGAAGTAGTAGATGGCATCCTTAAGGTAACGGATGGCATAAGCGATATCGATACCCTGCCAGAACAGGTGGCTGGGGTCCAGGTTCGCGCCGATTATGGGCCCCACCGCGTTCCTCAGCTTCATGAGGGTCTCGGGATTGTACACACAGAAGCCCGGGTGCATCTCGAAGGCGATCTTCTTTACGCCATGGCTCTTCACGAATTCAGCTTCCTGCTTCCAGTAAGGGATCAGCACCTCGTCCCACTGATACTTGAGGATCTCGGCAAAATCGTCCGGCCAGGGGCAGGTGACCCAGTTTGGAGTCTTGTCCTGAGGGCTTCCGCCGGGGCAGCCCGCAAAGCCGACCACCGTGTCCACGCCCAGCTTCTCGGCAAGCAGCACCGCGTTCTCAAAATCCTCGTGGTACATTTTCGCCAGCTTTTTGTTGGGATGCACGGGGTTGCCGTGGGCGGACAGCGCGGCGATCTCAAGGCCGTATTTGTCCAGCGTCGCCTTCAGAGCGTCGATCTTAGCGGGGTCCTTAAGCAGCTTCTTGGGGTCGCAGTGGGCCTTGCCCGGGAAACCTCCGCAGCCGATCTCTACCGCCTGCACGCCCCTGGAGGCCAGGTAAGCGCACGCCTCGTCAAAGGGCCTGTCCTGCAAAAGTACCGTAAACACGCTTAATTTCATAATGGGACCTCCTGTATATGTTCGATTTTATTGTCCGCGATCAGGTGTTTCAGCCGAATATGGCGTCTATGTATTCCTCTGCGTTGAAGGGCTGCAGGTCATCCAGGCCCTCTCCCACGCCTATGTACCTTACCGGCAGGTCCAGTTCCCGGCGGATCGCCAGGGCGATGCCGCCTTTGGCGGTACCGTCCAGCTTGGTGAGCACTATGCCGTCCAGCTTCGTCACGTCCATGAACACCCGCGCCTGGTTCAGGCCGTTCTGGCCCGTGGTGGCGTCCAGCACCAGCAGGGCGTGCATTTCCGCCTCGGGATACTCCTTGTCCACCACGCGCGCCATTTTCCTCAGCTCTTCCATCAGGTGGCTTTTGTTGTGCAGGCGCCCGGCGGTATCCACAAGGATTATATCCGCATGACGGGCCTTGGCAGTCTGCAGTCCGTCGAACACCACGCTGGCGGGGTCGGCCCCCTCCTGCCGTTTGACTATCGGAACTTCCGCCCTGTCCGCCCATACGCTCAACTGCTCCGCGGCGGCGGCCCTGAATGTGTCAGCGGCCACTATGAGCACACGGCGGCCTATGGCCTTGAAGCGGGAGGCAAGCTTGCCTATGGAAGTGGTCTTTCCCACCCCGTTCACGCCTATAACGAATATGACGGAGGGATCCTTAAGGTTCATCGGCGCCGCTTTCATGCTGGAAGAAAGCACTTCCTTAAGCGCGTCCTTCGCCTTGGCGGGATCCTTTATCTGCCTTTCGGCGCACAGCGCCTTTAGCTTCTCCACTTCCTCCATGGCGGTCTTCGCTCCCGCGTCCGCCATGACAAGTATGTCGGTTATCTCCTCAAAAAACTCGTCGTCTATCTCTTTGGTATTCTCTATCAGTTCGTCCATCTGGGCGGACACGTTGCCCCGCGTTCTGGACAGCCCCTGCTTTATGCGTGAAAAAAGTCCCATTTGTCCTCCGTCTCGGCGTATTTATTCTCCCAGTTTGACGCTTACCAGCTTGCTTACGCCCTTTTCCTCCATCGCCACGCCGTACAGCGCATCGCAGGCGGCCATGGTGCCCTTTCTGTGGGTGACCACCACGAACTGGGTGTTGTCGCAGTAAGTTCTAAGGTAAGACGCGAAGTTGTCTATATTGGCGTCGTCCAGCGCCGCCTCGATCTCGTCCAGCATGCAGAAAGGCGTGGGCTTCAGTTTCAGCATGGCGAAAAGTATGGCTATGGCGGTAAGCGCCCTTTCGCCACCGGACAGCAGGCTTAACAGCTGCAGTTTCTTTCCGGGCGGCTGCGCCTGTATGACTATGCCGCTGTTGAGAGCGTCGGACGGGTCTTCCAGCGAAAGCCTCGCCTGCCCGCCTCCGAACAGCGCGGAAAACGTCTCGGAAAAATACTTGTCCATCTCGGCCAGCTTTTCCCGAAACTGCTTTTCCATCTTCTGTGCCAGTTCTCCGATTATGCCCAGCAGGTCGTCCCTCGCCTTGCCGAGGTCGTCCCTCTGCACGGTGAGCTCGGCGTATCTCTGGCTGACTTCCCGGTACTCGTCCATGCTGGAGACGTTCACGTCTCCCAGCTTTTTGATCTCCGCCCTTATGGCGCTGATCCGCTTTTCGCCCTCGCTGAGCCTGAAGTTTTCGTCCGTGAACTCCGCGGCGCCTTCGTACGTCAGCTGGTAGTCCTCCCAGATGCGGGCGGTCATGGTGTCCAGTTCGCCCTGGGCACGCTGGTAAAGCAGGTCTATCCTGTGCAGACGCTCGGCAGTCTCCTCTCCCGCACGGGAAAGTTCCTCCAGCTTGGAGTTGACGTTTCTCAAATGCTCCTGGGCGTCCAGGCGCTTTTTGTCGGCGGTGTTAAACTTTTCCCTTGTCTCGTCCAGGCTGCCTCGGGCGATGCCCAGATTTACTTCCCGGTCTTTCAGTTCCTCTTTATCGCGGGCATTCCGGTCGTCTATCTGCCTTAACTGCTCTTCCGCCTGTTTTAACAGGCTTTCGGCGCTGCCCGCCTGGGCTTTCAGGCGCTCGATCTCGCCAAGCCGCTTTTCCCCGTCCTTTTCCAGGGCGGTCAGCCTGACCAGGCGCTCGGTGGCCTCGTTCCTTAGTTTATCCAGCTTGAGCCGCTTCTCGTTCAGTTCCTTCTGCAGGCGGGCGGCTTCTTCCCTCATGCGCTCGGATTCTTCCTTGGTGCTCTCCGTCTGGTGGGACAGGCGTTCCAATTCCTCTTCTATGCGAGTTTTCTGTTCCTTCAGGCTGGCGATATCCGTAACGATGGAAGAAAGCCGGTCTTCCCAGGCCGCCTTTTCCTCTCCCGCCCGGGACAGATGCGCCTCGGCGCGGGTAACGGCGATCTCCTGCTGATGGAAGGCATCGAAAGCTTCCTGCCGCTGCATTTTCATTTCCGCGCGGGAACGGGACAGCAAGTTCAGCTTTTCCTGATACTCGCTCAGTCTGTTTTCCAGCTCTTTGAGCGCTTTTTCGGTCTCGTTTATCTCCCTTTCACGGGACAGCAGGCTGGTCATGCGGCTTTGCGAGCTGCCGCCCGTCATGGAGCCGCCCACGTTCATCACATCTCCGTCCAGCGTCACCAGGCGGAACTGCTGCCGCCCGGCCCGGTGGATCGGAATGCCGCTTGTCAGGTCTTTGGCGATCACCGTGCGACCCAGCAGGCTGTCCACGATGCCCCGGTATTTACTGTCGAAAGTGACCATTTCCGATGCGATGCCCACGCCGCCGGGCATCCTTGCGAGGTTCCTCTCGTTCGCGTCCAGCGTGCGGCCTCTCACCGCGCTTATGGGCAGGAATGTGGCGCGCCCGAAACGGTTCTCCTTAAGGAACTCGATCAGCTCCCGGGCGTCTTCTTCCGTGTCAACGACTATGTTCTGCAGCGCGGGACCCAGAGCGGTCTCTATGGCTTTTTCGATGGTCTTGTCCGCGCTTATGATGTTCGCGACCACGCCGTGCACGCTCCGCATCCCCCTGCGGCGTGCCTCAAGCAGCACCTGTTTGACCGAGGAATTGTAGCCCTCGTAATCCCGCTGCATCTCGCTCAGAAGCTTGAAACGGCTCAGAAGCTCCTGGCGGCGGCCCATTATGCCGTTGCTCTCTGTGAGCGTCTTTTCGTATTCTTCTCCTGACTGCCGCGTCTCGTCGCTTAAGCGTTTCGTCTCGCTTGAAAGCTGCTCAAGGCGGGTCTTTTCGCCGTCCAGCTGGCTTAATGCGTCGTTATACGCCCTTTCATAGTCCGCCCCGGACGCCTGCGTATCCTTGAGCGCGGCTTCGAGCCTCGCAGCCCTTTCGTCTATCGCGCCGGACAGCGCGCCCAGGCGGGCCTGCTCGCTTTTGGCGTCGCTCAAGCCGTTCATGGCGTTTATGACGCTCTCTTTGGCGGCTTCGGCTCTGTCGGACAGTTCGTTCAGTTTGGCTTCTTCGTCGGCCAGTACAGCATCCTTTTCGGCGGAGGCCTGCTTTTCGGCGTCCAGCTGCTTTATGAATACGGCGTACTCCGTTTCCAGCAGCGCTGTTCTTTCCTTAAGTCCGCTTTCACCGCTTTGGGCGGCTTCCCTTTCGGAAAGCAGCCTCTGCTTTTCCCTTTCCTGGCCGCTTATGCGCTCTCTGAGCACGCCCGCCGCGCCTTCCTTGGCTTCCACGTCCTGTATAAGTTCCTGCACAAGCGCCCTCAGGCCCGCGCTCTCTTCTTCGCCCTGGTTGAGCATCAGCTGATACGCGTCCCGCTCCCCGGCCAGCGCCGCACGTTCGTCTTCGTTCTGCTGCGCTTCCTGTTTGAGCAGGTCCGTGTTTTCCTGATATTCGCTTATTTTCTGCCTGTAACGCCCGGTCTTTAGCACAAAAGCGTTGAGCTCCAGGCCCTTTAATTCATCCCTGAGCTTTAAAAACTTGCGGGCGTCTTCGCTTTGCAGCCTCAGCGGCTCCAGCCGCTCCTCCAGGTTGTCGATAATGTCGCTCACCCGGTTCAGATTCTGCTGGGTGGCTTCCAGGCGCTTTTCGCTCTCGGTCTTGCGGGTCTTGAATTTGACTATGCCGGCGGCTTCCTCGAACACCTGTCGGCGTTCCTCGGTCTTCTGGGACAGTATCTCGTCCACCCTGCCCTGACCCACTATGGAATAGCCGTCCCGGCCCGTGCCCGTGTCGCGGAACAGGTCCACGATGTCCTTCAGGCGGCAGTTCTGGCCGTTTAACAGGTATTCGCCCTCACCCGTGCGGTATGCCCGGCGGGTGACGGATACCTCCGTGTAATCTATGGGCAGGGCATGGTCCTCATTGTCGAAGGTCAGGCTTACCTCGCAATAGCCCAGCCTCCGGCGCTTGTCCGTGCCGCTGAATATCACGTCTTCCATTTTGGTGCCCCTGAGCTGCTTGGCGCTTTGTTCGCCCAACACCCAGCGTATGGCGTCGGCTATGTTGCTTTTGCCGCAGCCGTTGGGGCCGACCACGCCCGTTATGCCGTGCTCAAACGTGATCTCCACCTTGTCGGCAAAGGACTTGAAGCCGTGAAGAAAGAGTTTCTTAAGTCGCAAAGGATGTCTCCTTGGGTTATTATTCGGGAAGCGATTTCGCCGAGATCAGTTCCAGCGCGCGGGCGGCCGCCTCCAGCTGGGCGGCCTGCTTGCTCTGCCCCTTGCCCCGTCCCAGCTCCTGCCGGCTCACGGCGGAAAACACCGCGTATTCGAATTCTGGCATATGCGCGGGCCCGCGGGCATCTATGAGCGTATATTCCGGCATGTCTCCCACCGCCTGCAAAAGCGCCTGAAGGCGGCTTTTGCTGTCCAGGTGATCGTCCCTGGAAGTGTCGCGGTTCAGGCGTTCCCCCAGGGCGCGCCTGATGAACTCTCCCGCCTCGCGCCGTCCGCCGTCCAGATAGATCGCGCCGGCGACGGCCTCGAATATGTCACAGAGTATGGAACTTTTGTCCCGGCCGCCGCTTTTGTCTTCGCCCGCGGACAGGCGGATATAGGGCGGAATGCCCATATCCTTGACCGCCCCGCTCAGGGTCTCCTCTTTTACAAGGTCCGCCCGCATTCGGGTCAGCTTGCCTTCCGGCATGTCGGGATAGGCTTTGTACAGCATCTCGCTTATATACAACTCAAGCACCGCGTCCCCCAGAAATTCCAGCCTCTGGTAATGGGGCACGCGGTGGTCTCCTCCGTAGGAAGGGTGTGTGAGCGCCTGCTGTAAAAGCGATCTGTCTTTAAAGCGGTAGCCTATTTTGTCTTCGGCGCCGGTCATTTGACCAGATACTTGATTATATCATCCACGGTCCTGACCGTGGCCAGCATGTCGTTTTCCACCTGTACGTCAAACTCGTTCTCGATGTCGCACACCAGTATCATGATGTTGGCGCTGTCGGCGCCCAGGTCTTCCACCAGGCGGCTCTCGGGCTTGATCTGATCCCTGGACACGGGCAGCTGCATCTCTATCAGCTCCGCGACCTTCTCAAATACGCTGTTGTAATCCATGACTTTACCTCCGAAAAAATGTATGTTTGTTTGCTTATACTATTCCTGTGAGAGTTTTTCCAGCCCCAGCCTGAGCTGGCCGGTCAGGTCGCCCCTGACCATCTTGCGCGCCTGCTCCAGCGCCTTGCCAAAGGCGTAGGCGTTGGAAGAGCCGTGGGCCTTGACCGCCAGCCCGTTCACGCCCAGAAGCGGCGCTCCGCCGTACTCGTCCTTGTTCATGCGGGTCTTGATCTTGCCGAAGGCGCCTTTCAGCAGCAGGCCGCCCAGCTTGCCCATGAAGCTGGACATGGCCTCCGTCTTTATCATCCTGAACAGGTTCTTG
Organism: Clostridia bacterium; assembly: GCA_017648805.1. Next base: position 2,070 of record JAGCIC010000027.1, on the reverse strand, counting down.
CTCAGGCCCTCGGCGTACTTGAGTATCACGTTGCCGGTGAACCCGTCGCACACGATCACGTCCGCTTCGGAGGACTGCACGTCCCGGGCCTCCACGTTGCCTATAAACTCATAGGCGCTCTGCTGTTTCATAAGCGCGTGAGCTTCCTTGTACAGCTTGGAGCCCTTTTCTTCCTCCGCACCTATATTGACCAGGCCCACTTTGGGGTTTTCCACGCCCATGACCTGCTTCATGTACGCGCTGCCCAGCAGACCGAACTGCTTTAGATAGGCGGGCTGGCAGTCCGCGTTGGCGCCGGAGTCGATGAGCATGACCGGCTTTTCCATGCCGGGGATCACAGGCGCCAGAGCGGGGCGGTCGATGCCCTTAAGCATCCTCAGCGTCACCATGCCGCCCAGGAACAGCGCTCCGGTGGAGCCCGCGCTCACCATGGCCTGGGCCGTGCCATCCTTTACCGCCTTCATGCACAGCATCAGGGAAGAATCCTGCTTGCGGCGCACGGCCATCATGGGCTCGTCGTGCATGGTGATGTCCTCGCCGCTCTGCATGTATTCCGCTTGCGCATCGCTCAGTGCGGCCTTCGCCTTTTCAAGCGCCTCCTCCCGTCCGAACAGAATGATCTTCGTGTCCGGGAACCGGGGCAGGAACTGTTTTACGCCGTCAATGACGCAGTCCGGCGCGTTGTCGCCGCCCATAAGGTCGACCGCGATAGTGTACATCTCAGCCACGGGGCACCTCCGATAAATGTCCGATAAATGCGTTGCCAAACGGTTTACTGCTTCTGCTTCGCCCAGCTGTCCTTCAGCGGCACGATGCGGTTGAACACCGGCTTTTCGGGAGCGGAGTCCGGGTCTTTGCAGAAGTAACCCTGCCTTAAGAACTGGAAGCGGTCGCCCACGCTGCTGCCGGCGATGACCGGCTCCACCAGGCAGTCGGTGAGGGTGACGAGGCTGTCGGGATTGATCTTGGCGTTAAAGCCCTTGGGCGCGGAAGAGGTCTCCTCCTCTTCCTCGGCCTCTTCGGGGGTTTCCGCGGCCTGATCCTCGTCCAGTATCAGGGGCTCGTACAGCCTGACTTCGGTCTTCACCGCGTCCAGGTCGCTTATCCAGTGCAGCGTGCCTTTCACCTTCCTGTCCGCACCTTCGCTGCCGGAGCGGCTTGAGAGGTCTACGGAGCAGAGCACTTCCGTCACGTTGCCGTTTTCGTCCAGCACCACGTCTTCGCACTTGATTATGTACGCGCCCTTTAAGCGCACTTCCTTGCCGGGAGCCAGGCGGAAGAACTTCTTTACCGGCTCCAGCATGAAGTCTTCCTGCTCAATGAACAGATGCTTGGTGAAGCGCACTTGACGGGTGCCCATCTCCGGGTGGTCGGGATGGTTCTCCATGGTGATCACGTCCACCTTGCCCTCGTCCCAGTTGGTGAGGGTGAGCTTCAAGGGCCTGAGCACCGCCATGCCCCTGGGCGCGGTATCGCCCAGAGCGTCGCGCACGCACGCTTCAAGCAGCGCGCCGTCCACCACACTGTCCGCCTTGGCCACGCCAACGCGCACCAGGAAGTCCTTTACCGCCTCGGCGGGATAGCCCCTGCGCCGCATGGCCACCAGGGTGGGCATGCGCGGGTCGTCCCAACCGCTGACGATGTGGTTCTCCACCATGTAGCGCAGGTAGCGCTTGCTCAGCAGCGTGCGGGTCAGGTTCAGCCTGGCGAACTCGATCTGCCTGGGGGGCTGGTCGAAGCCGCCCGCGTTGTGCACCATCCAGTCGTACAGGGGACGGTGTATCTCATACTCTAAGGAGCACAGGGAGTGGGTAACGCCCTCTATGGCGTCCTGAATGGGATGCTGGAAGTCGTACATGGGATAGATGCACCACTCGTCGCCTGTCCTGTGATGGTGGCAGCGCTTGATGCGGTATATGGTGGGGTCACGCATGAGCACGTTGGGGGAAGCCATGTCTATCTTCGCCCTCAGCACGCGGCTGCCGTCCGGGAACTCCCCGTTCTTCATGCGCTCGAACAGGTCAAGGTTTTCCTCCACGCAGCGGTTGCGGAAGGGAGACTCCACGCCGG
>JAGCIC010000026.1 GCA_017648805.1 Clostridia bacterium | reverse complement strand
CAATAAAGTGAGCACCGGCTTCAGGCTCTACGGCAACAGCATCGCCGTGGACGGCTGCGAGGTCAGGGACAACAACCTCACCCCCTCCAACTGGTTCGGTCCCGACAGGACCTACGTGTTCGACCTGGAAGACAACCTGCTTGACGCCGAGGCGCTGGCGAACATGCGGTATAAGGAGTTCGACGCCTCCGTCCGTACCCTGCCTTCCCCCGAAAAGCCCGAGGGCAGAACGCTGGACGACGGCACCACGGAGTACCGCGTCTCCACCGTGGACGAGCTGCTCGCCTGCCTGGGCAGCGACACGGTGATCTACCTTGAGGGCGATTCCTTCGAGCTCTCCTCCGCCGGGGAGTACGGCATCGGAAGCAACGGGAGCTACTACTGGACGCAGTGCTACGACGGCTACGGGCTGGTGCTGGTGGGCGTTGACAACTTAAAGCTGATAGGCGCGCCCGGCAAGGTCGGCGTGGAGCTCATTCCCCGCTCCGCGGACGTGATGTCCTTCAAGTACTGCAGCAATGTGACGCTTGAAAACCTGGTGCTGGGCCACGTAAAGGGCGCGGGCAGCTGCACCGGCGACGTCGTCTCCTTCCTGGGCTGCGACAGCTGCACGCTGAACAACTGCGAGCTGTACGGCTGCGGCGTGAACGGCGTGAACGCCTTCGGCAGCGTGGACATCCGCATCGACAACAGCGAGATATACGAGTGCAGCTCCTATGCCGCTGTGGTGAGCGACTGCGAAGGCACGCAGTTCAACAACGTTACCATCTACGACTGCGGCTCCAACAGCATCCAGACCCAGCGCAGCCGCGTGCAGTTCAGCGGCTCCACCTACTACACCGACAACTATGTACCCAAGAGCTACGATGACGAGATATACTACTATTACGGCGACGACGGCATGCTGTACGAAGGCTACGGCGACGAAATGTACGGTTACGTCTACCCGGAAGAAGACGCTTCCGACGCGATCGAAATGCCCATAGTCGAAGGCGACGTCTGACACCCACCGTCCGAACGGAAAGGCCGCCGCGGGACAGCATCCCGCGGCGGCCTTGCTTTCGGAAGGCTACGGCTGCGTTTTCAGGTATTCCCTGAGCACGGCGACCCCCTGAAGGGGCGGGCAGAAGCGCGCGCTCTCCCCGGGCTGTATCTCGTTCCACACGGTCTCCAGGCCGAACCAGTCCGCCCCGTCCACCTCGGAAGCCTGCAGCGTCAGGGCTGAGATGTCCACCGGCGAATCGTACAGGTAAACCCAGGTCACCTCGTTGTCCCTGAACGGGCGGCCATGAAAGCCTCTTTCGTAATCTATGGAGAACTTGCCTATAAAGCGCAGCTGCTGCGGGGCCGCGCTTATGCCCAGCTCCTCATTAAGCTCCCTCAGCGCCGACTCAAGCGGCTCGTCCCCCGCGGGTATGTGCCCGGCGGAGGAGGTGTCGTACAGGCCGGGGAAGGACTCCTTCTCCATGCTGCGCTTCTGCAAAAGCACCTCCCGGCATTCTTTGCTCCCCCTGACTATCCACACGTGGGCCGTGCGGTGGCGTATGCCCTCCGCGTGCGCCGTGTCCCGCGAAACGGTCCGGCCCGTGGGCTGGCCGTTTTCGTCCACTATATCCAGATATTCCATGTCAGCTGCCTTCCCCGCTTTCCGCTGCGCCGCCCGCCGCTTCCGGGCTTTCCGTTTCAGGGCTTTCCGTTTTAAGGCTTTCCTCCGTGACCTCGGTGACCTCGATGCCCCGGGGGCCTTCGTCCACGGGGATGTAGCCGCCGTTTTCCCCGGCAAGGTCCTTCAGCGCCTTTATGACCGCCTCGTTGTCCGTGGGCGCGTCCGCCTCCGGCACCACGGGTGTCCTGCCCGTGAACACGCTGCCCGGCACGGTGGCGTTGAAGTCGCAGGTGCACACCCGGTAAACGGCGTCCGTGCCGTTTATGTCGACTTGGGTGCCGTCGTCAAGGGTGACGGTCAGGACGGTGTACTCCCTGTCCTCCCTGTCCGCGCCCGGATCCCCGGTGGCGGTGTAAGTGAACGTCAGGCCGGACATCTGGTCCCCGTGGTTGGGCTGCTTAAGCCCGTTTTCCAGCTGCCGGGCGAGCTCCCGCCCGCTTATGTCAAACACCAGGATCTTGTTTCCGAAGGGCAGCATGGAATACACGTCCGCCACCGTTACCGCGCGGGAAGCCTCCCCCTTGGGAAGCTTGAAGCTCGCGCGGATGCCGCCGGAATTGTAGAACGCCGCCACGGTGCCCTGCGCCCGGGTGGCCCGCAGCATCAGGGAGGTGATCCAGTTGCCCGCGCTGCTGGCGCCCACGGCGCGGCTGCCGGTGACGGGCGTCTCTATATACCCCAGCACCTCGCTCATGCCGTCCTGTATGGCGTCCCAGCACGCCCGGGAGAGATCCATTATCTCCGGGTCGAGGCCCGGGGCGCTCAGCGGGGTGTCGTAAAGCGCGTTCCTGTCGGAATAAACGTCGGTATAGGAGGGGTCCTCCGCCGTGACCGAGCCGTCCTCACCCATCACCAGCACCGCGGAAGCGAAGCCGTAGGCGTAGCAGTTGCCCTGTATGTACGCTATGCCGTTTGACGCTGTGCCCGTCCTGATCTCGTGGGAGTGGCCGCCGCACACCAATTGCACCTGCCCGGGGTCCATGGCTTCGGCTATGGCGGCGGGCTCGCAGTGGGCGAGGATCACGGTGGCGTCCGGGCGCTCGGTCCCGTTCACGCGGCGCACCAGGGCGCTTAAGGCGGAAAGCGCGGAATCTATGCGGTAGGGCGCGATCTTCGAAGTCATTATGGAATTGCGGTAGTTGGGGATGTAGCCTATCACCGCTATGCGCTTGCCCGCCTTTTCCACCACGGCGTAGTCCCGGGTGAAGCGCGCCCTTTCGCCCGTGGCGGCCTCGTACAGCCCGCCGGCCAGCACGGGGATCTTCGGGTCGCCCAGATAGTCGCCCAGTTCGTAGGGCGGCAGCGTGCCCTCGTGATCGCCCGCGTACTCGGCGGCGTCCCAGTCGAACTCGTGGTTGCCCAGGCCCACCGCGTCGTAGCCCATCCTGTCCAGCGCCGCGCGTATCACCGCGCCGCCCGTCATGAGCGAGACCGGCGCCCCCTGGTACAGGTCGCCCCCGTCCAGCAGCAGCACGCCGTCGTACTCCCCTGACTCGCGTGCCCGGTTTATGAGGAACGCGATGCGGGCGAGCCGGTACTGGATCCGGTCCGCGCTGCCCGCGGACACGTCCATTATGTAGCCGTGGATGTCCGTGGTCTCTATCACCAGCACGCGCGCGGAGCCGCTTTCGCCGCCCGCTTCGGACAGCGCCGCCCCCAGCGCCAGGCACAGGCACACAAGCAGTATGAGCGCTCTTTTCATCTCGGGACCCGCCTTTGCAGATTTATCAGGGATCTATCCGGCCTGATTATACCACACGTACGCCGGATTTGGAATACGCCCCCGCCTCCCACACGTACGGGCGCGCGGTTTTTCCGCGTTTTTTCGCTTCAGCGGTTTTTTTCGCGGGCGGTCCATGCTATAATAGCTTATAATGCGCCGAAAGAGGTACAGTCACATGAAAAGGATGCTTGCGATACTCCTGAGCCTCGCGCTGCTCGCGTGCGCCGCCGCCTTCGGTGAGGCGGAAAAAGACGCCGCGCCCGTAAGCCGCAAAACGCTCATAGATGACCTGCTCCGGGTGTGGACGCTCACAAGCGCGCCCGAAGGGGAGGACGTCGAATACAGCCTGCCGCTCGCCCGGGCCATGGTGGAAAAGGATCTGGAAATGCTTAGCGACCCCCTCGCCGACGCCGTAGCGGAGATATGGGAAAGCGCGTACCTGGACCCCGCGTTCACCGTGCTGATCCACGGACAGGACGACCCCGCTTCTCTGCCCGTGTCGGGCAGGCACGCCTTCGTGGTGCTGGGCTTCCGGCTGGAGAACGGCGAGATGGCGGACGAGCTCAAGGCCCGCTGCGAGGCCGCGGCGGAAGCGGCCAAAGCCTTCCCGGATTCGATACTCGTGTGCTCCGGCGGCGCAACGGGCGACAACAACCCGGAAAAGCGCACCGAGGCGGGGCTGATGAAACAGTACCTGTCGGGCGAGTGCGGCATAGACGCCGGGCGCATATTCACCGACGAACGGGCCATGGACACGGTGGACAACGCCGTGAACACCTTCGCAATCCTTAAGGAGAACGGCATAGAGGAGTTCACCCTGGTCACCTCCTCCTACCACCAGAAGCGCGCCACCGTGCTGTACCGCGCCCTGGCGGCGATACTGCGGCTTAAGGACGGGCAGATCGCCCGAAGCAGACGGATTCCCGGAGCACAGAATCGTTTCCGCGTCCTTCCAGTCCTCTCCTGTATGCTGGCTGAT
>JAGCIC010000025.1 GCA_017648805.1 Clostridia bacterium | reverse complement strand
GTATTATACCGCCCGCGATCTGGGCTTTGCCCGCCAGGCGCACGCCGAAGCGCTTGCCCAGCGTGACGCCCGCCACGCATATGGCAAACGTCACCACGGCTATTATGCCGGCGGCGCCCAGCGCTTTTATAGAAGAATAGCCCAGTTCCAGCAGCACGAAACCGCTGGAAAGCGCGTCAAGCGACGTGGCGACGCCCTGCATGAGCAGCGCGCCCATACCCAGCGCGGGAGGCTGGTCTTCGGGCGAGCCGTGCAGGCCCTCCCATATCATTTTGCCGCCTATCCAGCCCAGCAGCGCCGCGGCTATGTATGGCACGACCGCCGTCAACTGCTTTATGCCTCTTTCCGCCAGCATCATGCCCGCGTAGCCCGCAAGAGGCATGATGAACTGGAAAAACGCGAACACGCCCGCGATGAGCAAGCGCCTTGAGCGCTTCATGTCCGGTTCGTTCAAGCCGTTTGCCAGCGAGACCGTAAACGCGTCCATCGCAAGACCAACACCCAGCAAGGCACTGGTGAGTATAAAATCAAACATCCGGGCTCGCTCCTTTTGCGGCTTTCCGCCTTGACATGTTCAGATACAATGCAGGCGGGTCATTTCCCCGCCTGCCGATGTAACGCTTTTAGCCTATCTGTTGAAATAAACCAGCTCGTCTTCGGGCTTTTCCGCAGTTTCCCTGGTAAGCTCCGTGAGCGTCAGGCAGTCCCGCCCGTGCACCGCGCTGAAACCCGCTTCGCATTTGGCAGTGACCGTTATCCACTCCGCTTCCTTGGGGCGCTTTTGCGCGTAGCGGCAGATAAAGCCGATCCCGCCCACGTCCGCGGCGCAGCAGGTCATGGCGTATCTGCCGAGCAGATAGCTCCTGGGCGGCAGGTCGTCCACGGTGAACGCCTGAGCCTTGATCTTTACCACGCGCCCGTCATACCTGTCCGCGTGCTCCATGCAGTCGATGTACCAGATGCCGAAGTCCTCGTCCTTTATCTCGATGACCTCGCTCTTCATGTCGTAGGGCAGGTCTTCCTCCCCCACGCCGTCGTCCGCGGAGCCGTCCACGTTCTCGAACAGCAGGTTGCAGCTGTTGTTCATGGCCTTTATCATGCGGCGGAAGCGGCTTTTTTCCGTGTTTTCGTCGCAGCGGTTGAATATCACCAGGTCCGCCAGCTTGGGCGCCTCGCTCATGAGCACCCGCATGTTGGTCATATAGCTGTCAAAGGTGGTGGCGTCTATCATAGACACCATCTGCGCCAGTTCCCAGTCGGAGGGCTTTTTGACCTTGAACAGGTCCTCTATGCCCCACACGCTGTTGTACTCGATTATGACCCTCTCGGGCATATATCTGCGGTTCATGGAGTTTAAGTTATTGGAGGTCAGGTCTTCCTTTTCCTCTATCACTTCCAGCACCGCGTTGGATTTTCTGAGCAGCTGCTTGTCCAGCTCCTCTATGCCCTCTTCGCACATGATTATCAGCGTGCGCTCGCCGGAAGAGAAGTTCTCGTCCTCCAGCATGCTCTTTATAAGGCTGGTCTTGCCGCTCTCCAGAAAGCCCGTGACCAGATATACCGGGGTTTTGTACTCGTTTGCGCCCTGTGACATGGTTTACCTCTAAATCTTCAAAAGCTCCAGTATGTTTTCCCGCTTCAGACCCACGCCGATCACGCACAGCCGGCCGGTGTAGTCCGCGCCGCCCTCGCGTATCTCGCTTTCGCCGGGGGTGTAGTCGAAGTGGATCCACCTGCCGTCGGTGGTGGGCATAATGCCCTTCATGCGCAGCACCGCGCCGTACTTTTCCTCGTCTTCCAGCGCGGCGAACGCGTTTTTGAGCACCTCAACGTCCAGTTTCGCGGCGGTCTCCAGCCCGATGTCGTCGAATATCTCGTCCGCGTCGTGCTCGCCGTCGTGATGATGGTGATGGTGGTGATGATGGT
>JAGCIC010000024.1 GCA_017648805.1 Clostridia bacterium | reverse complement strand
CCGGCAAAAGCACCCGGTCTGCCACATAAACGGCGGACCGGGTGCTTGTTTTATATAGGTTTGTCACAGAAAAACGGTTTCGCCGTGGGAAGATATCCGGGTGATAACGCCGTCTTTCACCGTATATGCTTCTCCGCGCAGCTCCTCTTTGCTTCCGTCGGTGAACAGATAACTCCCGTCCGGGATCGCGTAAAAGGTCTTTCCCATGCTGTCGGGACAGGCGATATCCTCAAAGATCCTCAATCCGTCCAGCACATCGTCCTTTACTGCCTGATAGTGAGGAAGCAGATTGGTTTTCGTAAGACCCAGTCCCGGGAAAAACCTCCGATACGACGGATCGACGGCCTCGCCTTCTTCTTCGGGCTGTGAGTATACGACATCCGCGCTGTTCATGCTGCCGGCGCTTATTCCTATGACGATGCCGCCAAAGTTTCTCAGCAGTTCGCGAAGGCGGATCTTTTCAAAAAACCGATGCTGCGTCGGCACGTGACCCCCCGAAAGGATTATGAGGTTCGCCCGGCTTACGAGCTGAGCGGAAAAGGCACGGTTTCTGTTGTCCAGGGTATCAAACCGTTCAAACGGGAACCCGGCGGCTTCAAACATCTTTTTCGTGAGCGCGGCATAATAGTCCATTGTTTCCGGGCTGTCCGGGTCGGAACAGATGTCCAGAGCCCGGCAGGGCTGCGGGAAATGTTTCCGCAGCTCATCTGTGAAACGGTTGGCGCAAAGCAGTTCTCCCGTTTCGGGGTCGTCTGTCCTGCTGGTCAAAAAGCAAACCATACGCTGCCTCCGGATATCAGTTTGTTGCTTTGGTTCGTAACGCCGATTTATCGGCACGGGATACCTTGAGAGCACGGCGTGTCCGGCCTTTTGCTGTCTATTTTTCCGTCACCGCGGGTCACCCGTCATCTTCGATACCACTTTGGGATTATCCGCCTGAAACGGTCGAAATCGTCAAACGCCCTGTTTGCCCGCTCGACCATGCGGTCTATATCCCGCCGGCCGAATTTCTCGGCCCATTTTATGGAGAACAGCGATGCCTGCGCGACATACACCGCATTCGCTCTCCAGAAATCCATGGGTACGGAATCATCGAAGTACGCGTCTATCTGGCCGGTGCAGTAAGGTATGCTCACCTCGGTCCCGAAGCTCTCGAGCTTGTAAAACTCTTCGTACGGATCGCCGACCTCCCAGCGGTTAAAGTCGATGACCCCGAGAGAGGAATCCTCCGTATAGATAAGGTTGCCGGGGTGGAAGTCCCCGTGCAGATATACGGGCGGCTTTTGCCATATCCGGTCTATGTTTTCTTTCACGTACAGGATCGCGGTCTCGTCTTGCGGTATCCTCAGATCGGATGCTTCGTACCGGGACAGCTGCAGAAGCTTCTTTTCCTTCTTGGTCGCAGCGGGGATGTCTTCCTCTGCCAAAGGGATCGAGTGTATCTTCTTTAATATTTTACCCGCTTCACGGCCCAGGCGGTACTGTTCAGTTTCGGGCAGACCGGGGAGCACGGCCTCCAGATCCGTTCCCTCGACCCAGGTCAAAAGTATGTATACCCCGTCACGGCATACGCCCGCCTCCAGCGGCATCGACATCGGGAAGCCGAGACGGGAGTATTTTTCGATTATCGTGAACTCCTTCTTTTTCTCGGCGGATCTGTCCATGTCCGAGAGCCGCAAAAGCAGATGTTCTCCCGAATCTGTCGTGATATAAAACTTCCTGTCGCTCGACCAGCCTTTATTCACGGGTTCGACCAGTACCCAGTTCCTGCTTGAACCGATATCAGAAAACATTACGGTCCTCCTGTTTTCCCGTCCGCCTCCAGGCTGTCCGGAGTGACCCGGCAGGTGATGAACACCGGTTTTACGCCTGACTTCACCGCGTTTTCCAGCGCCGAAGCGAAGGCGGGGTCGGTGTCCGTGTTGGGGCGGACCTCACAGACCCCTTCCATCTGTATCACAAACGCCAGATAAGCCTTATACCCCTGCTTTACGGCGCCTGCCAGCTCATTCAGATGCTTTGCGCCCCGCAGGGTGGGCGCATCCGGGAAGAAGCCGACTCCGCCCCTTTCCAGCGTGCAGCCCTTGACCTCCATAAGGAAACGTTCGCCGCCTTTTTCCATATAAAAGTCCAGCCGCGAATCCCCGAAAGCGTATTCGGGGATTATTCTATCGAAGTCCCGTTTTTCCAGCCACTCCCGGGCGACAAAGTTGGGCGCCTGGCTGTCTATGTTTACGATCTGCCCGTCCGGCTTGGCGACCGCCACCAGGTCATATGCGGTCTTCCTGCCGGGAGTGCCCGGAGCGGTAAGGAATACTTCCGCTCCGGGCACCAGCAGTTCTTTGAGGCGGCCCGTGTTTTTGACGTGCACGCTGTGAATGCGTCCGTTTATCTCCGCGCGGGCAATAAAGCGGTTGGGGCGGTCTATAAAACTGCCCCTGCAGATATTGGGATATTTCATTAAAAATGCTTTAGCGCGGCGTCAGTCTTCTTCATAAGCCGCCTTGCGGGAAGTTATGGGGCCGATGATGCCGGGGTCGAACTTGGGCCGGCGGTCGTAGTAGTACAGGCCGTTCCTCTCCTGCTCCACGTCTGTCAGCTGGGTGTAGCAGAAGCCGAAGTGTCCGGGGTTGTCCAGCAGCGTCTCGGTCAGGCCCTTGTACCTTTCTATGAACTCCGCTTCGGTCTTGGGGCCGTTGCCGTAACCCCAGCCCGCGCCGTCCGGGTTCCAGCCGATGCCGCCGTATTCGCTTATGAACACGGGCTTGTCGCCTTCGTAGTACTTTTTTGTCCAGTTGTCGAAGAGCTTTTCGCCCGGAGCGAACCTTTCGCGGTACGTTTCCACGCTCTGTGTGTAGTCATGGGCATCGTAGATGTCGTAAATCACATGCGTGCCGCCGCTTGAATCGATCACGGGACGGGTGGGATCGTAGGCCTTGGTCACCAGGTAGCACAGTTTCTGCGTGCGGGAGCGCATGCCGTGGCCGTTCTCGCCCCAGGTCTCGTTCCAGGGACACCAGCCAATGACAGAAGGCGCGGAGTAGTCCCGCTTGAGCACTTCCAGCCACTGGCTTATGAATATCTCCGCGCTTTCGGGCAGGTCGGGCTCTATGCCCCAGGAGGGAAACTCGCCCCACACCAGATACCCCAGCTTGTCGGCGTGGTAAAGGAAGCGCTCCTCGAACACCTTCTGGTGCAGCCGCGCGCCGTTGAAGCCCATTGCCATGGACATGAGTATGTCGTTTTAGAGCGCCTCGTCGCTGGGCGCGGTGTAGATGCCGTCGGGATAGAAGCCCTGGTCCAGCACCAGCCTCTGGAACACGGGCCTGCCGTTTATGAGCACCTTGCCGCCCTTTATCTGCACGCTCCTTAAGCCGAAGTAGGTGTACACCGTGTCAAGCGTCACGCCGTCCTTTTTAAGGCAGAGCTTTACGTCGTACAGGTTGCCTTCTCCGGGCTGCCAAAGGCGGGGGTTTTCTATAAGCAGATTGACGCAGCCGCGTCCGCCGTCCAGCGCGCAGGCGGCTTCGGTCTCGTATTCCCCTTCGAAAGATGCTTCGGCGGACACCTCGCAGCCGTCCAGTTCCCCGTCCGCCTCGATCTCCATAAGCGCGGAGGCGTTTACGGCGTCGGGGGTGATCTTTACGCCCGTTATGCGGGTCTTTTCGGTCCATTCCAGCCACACCGTCTGCCAGATGCCGGTGGTGCGGGTGTACACGCAGCCGTAGGAATCGTATCTGTCTGACTGCTTGCCCCGGGGCTGCAGGCCGGGGGTCATGGGGTCGTTTACCCGCAATATCAGGGTGTTTTCCCCGGGCACGAGGGCGGAAGTGATCTCGACCTGGAAGCCCGTGTACCCGCCCGTATGGCTGCCGCACAGGGTGCCGTTCACGTACACGAACGCTTCATAGTCCACCGCGCCGAAGTTCAGGAACACCCGTTTTCCGCAGGCTTCCGCGGGCAGAACGAACCGCCGCCTGTACCACACGTGGGGCATGAAATCCGTGTTGCCTATGCCGCTTAAGCGGCTTTCGGGGCAGAAGGGCACCGTGATCCTGCAGTCGAATTCGGGTTTGTCCTGCATTTTCCGGTCAAACCCGCTGCCTGAAGGGTCAGCCTCGAATTCCCATTCACCGTTCAGATTCAGCCACCCGTCGCGCCTGAAGCGGGGACGGGGGTATTCGCTTCTGGGTAGCATACGCGCCTCCTTGAAAATGGTTTTCATACATTATAAAGTACCTGTCGGCGCACAGTCAAGCAAAAGCGCTCCCGCAGACACCGTTCCTGCCGCCCGCGGATGCCCCGATTATACAGCCGCAATGTTAAGCAAATGCATAATTATACAAGTTTTGTGTATATTATGTTAAAAATGCCCCGAAATACTTGCATTATAATTCGGGAGGATGTATAATGCGTACATCTTGTTGAGGAGGACGAATAAAATGAAAAAGATCATAGCCATACTGCTTGTTGCCATGCTGGCACTGGGCGCCGTAGCGGAAGCCCTGCCCGTGCTGACCATGGGCACCAACGCCGCTTTCAAACCCTATGAGTTCTATGAGGACACCGAGATCGTAGGTATCGACGCCGAGATCGCCGCGGCCATCTGCGAGAAGCTGGGCTATCAGCTGGAGATCATCGACATGGACTTCGCGACCCTGATCCCCGCGGTCGTGTCCGGCAAGATCGACTTCGCCATGGCGGGCATGACGGTCACCGAGGAGAGACTGCAGAGCGTCAACTTCTCCGTGTCCTACGCCACGGGCGTACAGTCCATCATCGTGCCCATTGACGGCCCCATCAAGAATGTGGACGATCTGTACGCGGAAGGCGCTTCCTACACCATCGGCGTTCAGGAAGGCACCACCGGCGACATCTACTGCACCGACGACTTCGGTGACGAGAACGTGCTGAAGTTCAAGACCGGCCCCGACGCGGTGGCTGCCCTGGCTGCCGGCAAGATCGACGCCGTGGTACTGGACAACAACCCCGCCAAGGCCTACATCGAGACCTATGACAACCTGATCCTGCTGGATACCGACTATGCGGTAGAGGATTACGCCATCGCCATCGCGCTGGACAACGCCGAGCTCAAGGAAAAGATCGACGCCGCGCTGGCCGAGCTGATCGCCGACGGCACCGTGGATGAGATCATCCTCAAGTATATCCCCGTTGAGGAAGCCGAGGAATCCGCTGCCGAATAAGGCGCCGGCCTGCACACGCGGGCGGGATAGATTATCCCGCCCGCTTGACGCGTAAATAAAGCTATCGGAGTGTATCATGACTAAAACCAAACGCGCCGTACTCTATGCCGTTATAGGAGTCGTTGCCCTGGCGCTGGTGCTGCAGATCGGCTATCTGTGGCTGTTCAAGGGCACGGACAGGCTGACGGACAGCGATTTCAAGAGCCTGCCTTACGGTACGCTCACCGCGTATCTGGAAAGCGAAGACGGCTATTATAAGCTGGGAAACGTGCTCGCGCCCTCGGGCTATACCTCCCTGAAAACAGGAGAGGACATCGACGGGGATGAAAAGACCACCCAGTTCGCCTACCAGAAGCGGGGCGAACAGGCTGTGCTGAGCATATACGGCCAGACGCTTTCCGAAGGGGAGCTTTCGGCGTTCAGCCCGGTCACGCTCGTCTATCCCGACGACGGCTCCAACAAGGCCAGGGCCAAGAGCAAGATCACCTATGACGTGCTTTGGGCCGGTATAGGCGACGAATGGGTCGCCCTGGTCAGGTCGCCCTACGAAGGCACGTATATCAGCCTGCACGTGAGCGGCGCTCAGGACGAGGACGCGGCGCGCCTTGACGCGTACAACGCCATGGACGGCATAACCGCAGCGAAAAAGTATCACCCGATCGTCGCCCAGTTCCGGCTGAACTTCGTGGACGGCGAAAGGTGGCAGTACCTGTGGAAGGGCCTGCTCACCACTCTGCTCATCACCCTGTTGAGCGGCCTTATGGGCGTTGCGATAGGCGCGGTGGTGGCCTGCATAAAGGCTACGTGGGAGAAAAACCACGAGAACATGCGCAGAGGCGTGGGCAAGTCGCTCCTGAAGGTGCTGGATAAGGTCTGCAGCGTGTATCTGACCGTTATCCGCGGCACGCCCGTCATGGTGCAGCTGCTGATAATGTACCTGATCATATTCGCCTCAAATAAGGACGGCACCCTGTCCGCCATAATTGCCTTTGGCATAAACTCCGGCGCGTACGTCGCGGAGATCGTGCGCGGCGGCATAATGTCCATAGACAACGGGCAATTCGAGGCGGGACAGTCCCTGGGCTTCAGTTACGTGAAGACCATGGTGTACATAATCCTGCCCCAGGCGTTCAAAAACATCCTGCCTGCGCTGGCAAACGAGTTTATCGCCCTGCTCAAGGAGACTTCCGTTTCCGGCTATGTGGCGGTCAAGGACCTGAACAAGGGCGGGGACATAATCCGCTCGGTGACCTATTCACCCTTTATGCCGCTGATAGCGGTGGCGCTTATATACCTGGCCGTGGTAATGTTCTTTACCCGGATGGTGGGTCTGCTGGAAAGGAGATTGAGAAGCGGTGAGCACAGATAATATTTCCGGGAATATACCGCTGATAAGCGTCAGAGGGCTGGAAAAGAAGTTCGCGAACGGCCAGGTGCATGCGTTAAAAGGCGTGGACGCGGACATATACAAGGGCGAAGCCGTTGTAATAATCGGCCCGTCCGGCAGCGGCAAGAGCACGTTCCTGCGCTGCCTTAACCTGCTGGACCGTCCCACCGGCGGCCAGGTGATATTCGAGGGCACGGACATAACTTCCCCGAAGGTGAACATCAATCTGCACCGCATGCGCATGGGCATGGTGTTCCAGCATTTTAACCTGTTTCCCCACATGACCATACTCAAAAACCTGACTCTCGCGCCTGTGAAGCTCAAGGGCATCGGCAAGGAAGAGGCCGAGGCGGAAGCGCTTAAATTGCTGGACAGGGTGGGGCTTAAGGCGAGGGCCGACGCCTATCCCAACCAGCTTTCCGGCGGCCAGAAGCAGCGTGTCGCGATAGTGCGCGCCCTGGCCATGCACCCGGACGTGATGCTGTTCGACGAGCCCACCAGCGCCCTGGATCCGGAAATGGTGGGGGAGGTGCTGGAAGTCATGCGCGACCTGGCGAAAACGGGGATGACCATGGCCGTGGTGACCCATGAGATGGGTTTCGCCAGGGAGGTCGCCAGCCGGGTGCTGTTCATGGACGAGGGCAGGATAGTGGAGGAAGGAAAGCCCGGCGAGATCTTCCAGAACCCCAGAAACGAGCGCACGAAGCTGTTCCTGTCAAAGGTACTGTAAAAACAAATACTGTTAGGCTGCCGCGGAAAACTGTTCCGCGGCAGTTTTTTTGTGGCCGGAGAGACGTAAGGTGACGACTGACCCTCAGAAAACGACAGTTTTTTTCAAAATGGCAAAAACTAAAATAAATTTTACTATTGACTGTAAATAATTTCAGTGATATAATGTCTCCAGAAACCGAATAAAAGCGAAAGGAAGCAGAAAAATGAACAAGATCCACACCGACAAAGCCCCCGCCGCCATCGGGCCCTATTCCCAGGCGATCACTTCCGGCAATATGCTGTACACTTCCGGCCAGATACCGGTAGACCCCGCCACCGGCGCCGTCGTCGAAGGCGGTATCGAGAAACAGGCCGAGCAGGTGATGAAGAACCTGTCCGCGGTGCTGGAAGCGGCCGGTACTTCTTTCGAAAAAGTCGTCAAGACCACCTGCTTTCTGCAGGACATGAACGACTTCGCCGCATTCAACGCCATATACGCCAACTATTTCGTGTCCCTGCCCGCCCGTTCCTGCGTGGCGGTGGCCAAGCTGCCCAAGGGCGTGCTGTGCGAGGTGGAGCTGATCGCCGAACTGTAAGGATCCGCGCTATATCATACAAACGGTAAGGAGAATCATCATGGATATCAAAAGCAAGATGAACACCAAGTTCCGCGATCTGCAGGGCGGCCTGTTCCTTACGGTCACAAAGGCGGACGTGGGCGAGGGCGCCGGCAACTTCCAGAAGAACGGCGGCGACATCATGGCCTGGGCGGATCCTTTCTTCCCGGACCCCTCCATTCCCGATTCCGTTAAAAAGGCGCTGCTAGAAGCGGTGGAGAGCGGCATTCCCGCCCACTACGTGATGCCGATCGGCATGCTGGAGCTTCGCCAGGCGCTGGCGGAGAAGATCCATAAGAACACCGGCCTGGATATCGACCCCAGCCGCAACGTGATCGTCACCCCCGGCTCAGATTCCGGACTGCTCTACTCCATGATGCCCTTCGTCTGCGAAGGGGACGAGGTCATGGTGCCCGACCCCAGCTATCCCAGCAATTTCCTGAACCCCAAGCTGCTGGGCGGCGTGACGGTGCCCGTGCCGCTTTATGAGGAAGACAACTACCAGATCCGCATCGAAGAGTTCGAGAAGAGGGTCACGCCCCGCACGAAGCTGGTGCTGATAACCCACCCCAACAACCCCACCACCACGGTGTTCCGCAGGGAGAGCATCGAAAAGCTGTGCGAGTTCGTGATCAGGCACGACCTTATCCTGATATCCGACCAGGCGTTCGAGGATCACGTGTATGACGGCATCGAGTTCGTGCATCCCGCCACGCTGCCCGGAATGTGGGAGAGGACGCTCACCGTGTGTTCCATCTCCAAGGGCCTGGGCTTCAGCGGCTTCAGGATCGGTTACATCTACGCCAACGACCGCATAATGGACGTGCTCTACGGCGGCGCGGTAAACGTGCTGGGCGCGGCTTCCACCCTGGGCTCCATAGGTGCGGTGGCGGCTTTGAAAGACGAGGAGTACTTAAAGAGCAACTACGTGCGCCTGGAGAGGCGCCGCCGCCTGGCTTACGAGGTGCTGTCCACCATCCCCGGCGTTAAGATGAAGATGAGCGAGAGCGGCATACTGTCCTGGCTGGACATCTCCGCCTTGGGCACCGCCGAGGAAGTGAGCGAGTACATAATGAAGTACGCCAACATCATGGTCAACCAGGGCAATCCCTACGGTGAGCAGGGCAAGGGCCATCTGCGCATAGTGACCGCCTGCTTCGCAAAGGATGAAGACGCCGTTTTGCGCTTCGAGCGCATCAAGGCCGCGCTGACGCAGCTGGCCAAAGAAAAAGGCATCATCTGACAACGTGGTTCAACTGCTTAGGGCAGTGCCAATAAATATCCGAAAGGAGTTTTATCAATGTCCGAGACTAAAAAGGAACGTCTTGAGTTCCGGGGCGGCATGTTCATGTCCCTCATCCCGGTAGCGATTTTCTTCGCTTTCTGTGTTATCCTGTTCGTCGTGTTCAAGGCTTTCAATATGGAAGCTCTGGCGGCGGGCGGCTTCGTGGCCCTGCTGATCGGCGGCGCTTTCTGCAAGAGCTACACCAAGTACTGGAACGCGGCCATCTCCGGCATCTCTTCCATTACTTCCGTGTCCGTTATCGTTATCTTCTTCGTGATCGGCATGTTCTCCGCCCTGATGAAGGAGAGCGGACTGTCCGGCGGTTTCGTGTGGCTGGCCAATAAGATCGGCATGCACGGCGGCTGGTTCACGGCGTTCGTGTTCTTCGCCACCTGCGTGATCTCCACTGCCACCGGTTCTTCCATCGGCACCATGTTCACTGCGTTCCCCATCTTCCATCCCGCAGGCGTAGCCCTGGGCGCCAGCCCCGCTCTGCTGGCCGGCGCGATCGTGTCCGGCGCTATCTTCGGCGACAACCTGGCTCCCATCTCCGATACCACCATCGCCTCCGCTTCCACCCAGCAGTTTAACGACGGTCATCCCGCGGACGTGGGCGGCGTGGTACGTTCCCGCCTGCGCTACAGCGCCGTGGCCGGCGTGATCAGCCTGATCCTGTTCGGCCTTCTGGGCGGCATAGGCGGCACCATGGAGACCGCTGAAGCGGCTCTGGCCGGCGCTAACCCCAACAGCCTGTTCATGCTCATCCCCGTAGTGATCATGCTGGTAGTTGCCACCAAGACCCGCAACATCTTCCTGGGCATATTCGTAGGCCTGGTCACCGGTATCATCACCGGCCTGTCCCTGGGACTGTTCCCCTTCGCCAGGATCTTCGCCAATGACGCCGCCAACAACGCGGCCGTGGGCTTCCTAGTGGAAGGCGTGGCCAACATGCTGGGCACTGTGGGCCTGGTCATCGCGGTATTCGGCATCATGGGCGTGCTCACCGAGGCCGGCATGCTGGACTTCCTGGTAGAGAAGATCCTGGGCAGCAAGATGGCTCAGACCCCCAAGGGCGCCGAGCTGGCCTGCATGATCGGCATCTCCGCCACCACCTTCATCTTTGGCGGCGTGACTTCCGCGTCCATCCTCACCTTCGGTCCCGTGCTCAACAAGATCGGCCATGCCAAGCAGCTGCATCCCTACCGCAGGGCCAACTTGCTGGACGGCATCGCCAACTCCCTGCCCGCCATCATCCCCTTCATGAGCGTGTTCGTATTCATCGGCGCGGCTCTGTCCGGGCTGTCTCCCCTGGCTGTGGCCGGCGGCACTTTCTACGGCGTGGTGCTGTTCATAGTGTTCCTGGTCGCCATAATTACCGGCTGGGGCCGCAGGTTCGAAGGAAAGAACGGCGAAGAGCTGAAGGAAGAACCCAAAGAATAAAGATCGCATAAGTATCATATATCGCGCCGCCGCCCGAAACGGCGGCGCGTATCGCAAATGCCATGCGGTGAAAGGAGGGACTTATGGGCGAAACGCTGGTACTGTCCGAAAAAGAAAAGGCTATACTGTATTCTTATCGTGACACGCTCGAGGGTCTGGCGGAATACCTGGGCAGCGGCTACGAAATCGTGCTGCACTGCCTGGAAAGCTACGAGCATTCCGTTATCAAGATAATAAACGGTTTCCACACCGGACGCACGGAAGGTGCGCCCATAACCAACCTGGCACTCGCCATGCTCAGCGAACTCAAGCAGCAGCCGGGCACGCCCCACGCCATAGTGTACTTTGCCCAGAACCGCAAAGGCGAGCCCCTTAAGAGCACCACCATCCCCATCCTGGGGGAAGGCGACCGCATCATAGGCCTTATCTGCATCAACTTCTACATGAACACCCCCATAAGCGAGCTCATCCAGGCGATGCGTCCGCAGGAATTCGTGAGCCAGTCCGCCCTTAAAAGCGAGAGCTTTGCCGAGAGCACGGAGGAAATGCTGGCTTACACGATAAACGAGGTCATCCCGGAAGTCAAGGCAGACACGACCATCAAGCGCTCCCTGCACAACAAGGAGATCGTACGCAGGCTCTGGGAAAGAGGCGTGTTCGACATAAAGGGCAGCGTGGAGACGGTGGCGGAAGCGCTGGAGCTCAGCCCCAACACCGTGTACCTGCACCTGCGCAACCTGCACGGCGGAAAAGGCGCGTAAACGCCCGCAGACATAAAAAATCCCCCCGGTTTTCGGGTGGATTTTTTGCTGCTCGGGACTATTCGCCCAGCTTGGCTTTGGCGGCAGCGATGTCTTCTTCGCTCACGCCGATCGCCAGCAGGTATTCCCGGGCCTCTTCGGCCAGGTCGGCGCCTTCGATGGTGTCGATCTCAAAGGCGGCAGCCAGGCTCTTCTGGATGTTGGCCTTGGCGATGGCATAATACTGCTCCGTGCCCGCCTCGACGCCGTAGTAGTTGTAGAAAGTGACCATGTAGTCGGCGGTGACTTCCTCGGCAGAAGCACCCATCAGGCACTCCAGCACGGCGGAAACGAAGCCCGCTCTGTCCTTGCCCTCGTTGCAGTGCACCAGGAAGGGCGCTTCGCCCGCGGCGATAAAGCGCACGCCGTCGGCCAGGCCGAGCCTGAAGTCCTCGGCGGAGAAGTCCACGCCCAGATTCAGGGAGATGATGCTCTGGCCGGAATAGTAGCTTTCGTCAAAGCCCTCGTAGCCGCGCATCACCTGGTCGTTGTCCGCCAGGTTGATAAAGGTCTTTATGCCGGCTTCACGGGCGGCGGCGTCGGCCTGCTTGTTGCGGTTGATCTCGGGGTTGACGGGAGAGGAGGAGCGGTAGAGCTTGTTTGCGCCAACGCCCGCGGTGGTCACGGCGCGGAAATTGGCAAACTCGGCATCGGTGAGCTGGGGATAGTCCTCGCGGTTCTCGCTCCTGACCAGCTGGTTCATCAGCCAGCTGTCGTAGTATGCGCCGGGCTGACTCAGTTCCACATTTACGGTCACGGGCACTTCCACGCCCTCGTTGTAGTGCCACACGTAGCCGGGATCGGCCTCGGTCTTTTCCTTGGTGGCAACGCCGGCGGCGGTGGCCAGGTCGCCCATATTGATGGCGATGAGCGCGTAATCTTCATTGGTCTCGGGCTTGATCACAACTCTTAAGATCATGCTGCCCTGTTCTACGTCGGAAAAGTTGCTGCCCAGGGCCATTTCGAAGCTTTGGCCGTTTATGGTCACGGTCACGCCGTCACCGTAGGCGAAGCCCCGGGAGAGCAGGTCGCTGCCGCTGACGGACAGCACCATGTTGCCGTATTTTTGTATCTCGGTAACGGTGATGGGGGCGTCCTCGGCAAGTACGGGCGTCAGCCCCAGGCACAGGCACAGCGCCAGCGCGAGCGCCAGGAAACAGGAAAACTGCTTCATTTGTATGTCCTCCTTACGCTATGGAACGGCAGCAGCCGTATGGGAAGATTATAGTTTACGCCGCAGGGCTTGTAAAGCGGTTCCGAAAAGTTTAATATACCACAAAATATTGCGGAAATATTACGAAATATTTCAAAAACCCTTGATTTTTCCCGCCGGGTGTGGTAACATTTAGGAGTGAAGCTATAAATAGCGGAGGCGTCTCATGGAAAACAATAAGGATAACGCGAAAGACCCGCGCCGGGTGATCGCCCGGGTGGAAGCCAAGCGGCAGGCCAAAGCAAAACAGGAAGAAAAAAAGCGCAAGCAGCTGATAATGATCGGCGCGGCGGCGCTGGCGGTCGTGGTGATCGCGGTCATACTTATAATCGCTCTTTCGTCCGGGGGAAGCAAAACTCCCGGCGTCACCGATCCCACCGATCCGGGCACCGATATAGTCGTGACCGAGCCTACTCAAGTCGTGACCGAGCCTACGGCTGAACCCACGCCGGGGCCCACCGCCCAGCCGGAGGTGTATCTGCCCATAGTGACCAAGGGGCCCACCACGGGCAAGCGCATCGCCATAACCGTACAGTACGCCAACGATCCCAACATATTAAACGAGATCATGACCATAGCTGAGACCTCTAAGGCCCAGCTGACAGTATTCGTCACGGGCAGGATGGCGGTGGAGAAGGACGATATCCGCGTGGCGCTGCGCCGTGCGAACGACCTGAACTTCGAGTTGGAAAACTTCACCTACGACAATTATAAGCTGTTCTCCCTGTCCGACGCGGACCTGGCCTTCCAGATCTACCAGACCCAGAAGGCGGTCAACCTGGCGCTGGGCGTGGATTACAACATGCACTTTTTGAGGATCTACGAAGGTCTGGCGGAGAACGACCTGCGCACTCACCAGTACCTGGTGCAGCTGGGCAATTATAAGGGTATAGCCTCCTTTAACGTGGACGGGAACGAAAAGGCCCAGACGCTTAAAAAGCTGCAGAGCGGCCTTAAGAGCGGCAACATTTACGCCTTCAACTGCAACGCGGACAGCGTGGCGAAGCTCAAGGAGTTCATTCCCTACGCGGTCAGCAAGGGCTATGAACTGGTGACGCTGAACGACCTGCTGGGCTATGAAAAGAACGAAGTGGCCGCGCTGGAAGGCGAAGCCATGGACGCGCTGATCCCCGAGCCGCTGCCCTTCGTGTACCAGAATTACGTGCTGCTGGGCGGCAAGGAACGCCCCCAGGGTTACGCGGTGCAGCTGCTGCAGAAGCGGCTGATCGAGCTGGGCTATCTGTCCAAGGACTCCAGGGTGGACGGCGATTACGGCCCGAACACCAAGCTGGCGGTGCAGCTGTTCCAGCAGCAGATGGGTCTGAGCACGGACGGATACGCGGGCGTGGAGACGCAGAAGCTGCTGTTCTCCGAGGGCGCCGAACCCAACCGCGGCACCCGTGTAGCGGGACAGAACTAAACCATAAGGAAAAAACACGGCGCGGCCCTGCGGGGCCGCGCCTTTTCGGTCTATTCAAACGAGCTTTTTATCCATTCCTCCACTCTCGTCTTATCGCCTGGCTCCATGAAGGGATGCCTGCTTTCGGGGGCTACCGTCAAAACGGCGCTATGCTTCCGGGCGAAGTCCCGTACGGACGCTTCGGGCTGCAGGTCATCCTTTCCTGCGTACAGGATACGGGTGGGGAAGGGCCAGTCATCCGCGGGATGGGAAAGAATATACCGGTAATACTCCCAGTCCAGGGTATCTATGGGCGTATATATCCGTTTTTCTCTTTCGAGCTGCCCGGGAGTGACGCCCGCCCAAAGCATCATGTGCTCCACCAGCCATTTCATGTCCACTATGGGGGACTGGAACAGGGCCTTTTCCAGCTTTCTTTCGGGATAGGCGTTGAGCGCGAAATACGCTCCCAGGCTGCACGCGAACAGGGATACGCGCTCCCGGTTTCCGAACGCATAGTCTGCGATGGTATCCAGGTCTCTGACGCCGTTCCACACGTCGCACTTATCCGGCCCGCCGATGCGTTCCCCGTGCCCGGGCAGGTCGAAGGACAGGGTCTGCCAGCCGTTCGCTTCGGCGATATCTGCGAAACCGGCGGCGTATTCCTTCCTGCTGAGTTTCCCGTGCACGTAAATGAACACTTTGTCGGACGGCGCCCCCCAGAGTATGGCGGGTATGCCGGAAACATCAAGTCTTTGGCTTATCATGGCTTTATTACGCTTTCTGCGGAGCAATTTCCTTTCCGGGTGTTTTCGGATATCGCTTTTTCGCCCTCACACGCTTTGAGCCGGTCCGTCAGCGTAATTCTCATAGCACCAGCGGGCTATCCTTTTTATCAGCTCCGCAGGCAGTTCCTTTTCCCAGGGCAAACGTATCGTTCCTTTGCTGACATCGTATCCTTTCAGTTCCTCCGCGAACACCACTGTCGCTTCGCCGCCCGGATAGATGCCCAGGTGTTTTTTTGATGCGGCGAAATGGATAAGGTTCCTGCCCTTCCGGTACGTCGGCATCGACCAGGAGATCCGTTCTTCGGCATCCGGTATGGCGGTGCGGATGAGGGCGCGGACCTCATTAAGCCGCGACCGCACCGCCGCATCCTGCATGGCGATGTACTCGTCCACGGTTTGCGGTTTCTCACAGTAATGTGATTGGTCCCGGCTTTCGAACTCGCGTCCGCATTTCGGGCATTTCCACTTCATCTCGGCACCTCGCAGGTCTGTCTTTTGTGACGGTTCGTTTATCGGCACGCGCTGCCTTTACGGGAGCCGCGTACGTTTTGTTCTTATTCCTGGTCAACCGGCTGTGACCTCGCCGCTGCCCTTTATATCGATCTTTTCGCCTCTGTAGGTAGGTTCGGGCTTGAACATGCACCAGAAAAGATCCTTGACTCTCGCCAGGGCTTCCCGTATCTCCCATCTTGTCTGGCCACCGAACGTGTGCCCGGCCGCAATCGTCCCGACCGCTTCGATATCGAACGCCGAGGCGTCGTAAAGCGCCCGGTACAGATGGTATTCCTGTGTGACTACTACCGCTTTCGAGACCCCGAATATGTCCTTTGCCCGGTACATCGTCTCATACGTCGAGAAGCCCGCGTGATCCATGAAGATATCCTCTGACGGAACGCCTCTGTCCATGGCGTACCGGCGCATCACGTTCACTTCGTCATAGTTCCTGCGGCCGTGATCGCCGCTCATCAGCAGCTTGGGTGCGACTCCGGCTTTGTACAGCGCGATCGCCGCGTCGAGACGGTCGGACAGCAGCGTCGTCGGCCGGTCTCCCCACACGCCGCAGCCCATCACGATCACGCAGTCATAACCTTTTTCATCCAGGCTGTCATTGACAGAACGCATCCTGCCTTTGGCGGACAGGCATACCGCGAGATTCCCGGCAAGGACAAGCAGAAGCGCCAGGCATACGGCTGCCGCGCAAAGCCTGATGATCCGTTTTATCGCCGAAACAGGTTTTTGGCGTCCCATCCGTCCTCCAAGGTCAATCTGTCTTTGCCGAGCCGTAAGTTATCGGCCAATAAAAATCGTGGTAATAGGTCATTGGATCGAATTCAAACAGATCGAAGAGTATTTGGCTCGTATCATGTTTATCGTCGCCGCGGCTCGTGTCATAGTTGAAAAAATAGCCGCTAATAAAGTACCTGCAGCAGCCGTCGGTCGCCGGATACAGCTCATATACGGCGCCTTCGGAATCGGTCATCACCAGTTTCGCGTAACCAAACGGGCACCCAGAAGGTTCCGCCAACCGGGAGCTGCCGATAAGTCCAGTCAGTTTTTCCAGTTTGTCCGGATCGGTAAGTACGATGGGCTCATGCGCTTTTCCGGTATAATTCGCGCCGTCGCACAACTCTGCGCATACGATGGGCTTGACCGTCTCAGGCTCAAACAGTTCGTATCCGTATCCGGCGAGCAGCTCCGTGACCAGATCGATAAACGCTTTATCCTGAGCGAACCGGATGCCGAGCCCGTCGATCTCGCTCCTGCGTATCCAGCCCCCGGTACGCAGATCGGCGCTGAAACCGCCGTATGAAACTGAAATGCCCAGCGATATTTCTTTATAATCGGGGAAAGCGCGGTCATCGTGCGACCAGTCACTGAAGTCGATATCCGCAAGCAGCGCCTGCAGCCGGTCCTGCATTTCTTCATCCGGGACCAACTCTGTATATTTGACGCCCGCCTCCGATGAAAAATAACCGACGGTCAATGCTGCTGCCGAATCGACTTCGCCACAGGCGTTGAGAAGGAAAACAGCCAGAAACAGAGCTGACAGCCAAATGATCGTCTTCTTCATCTGAAAGCACCTCTTCGCGTATTTACAACTTAGACGAAAAATAGTACGGGAGGTTTCGTGTCGGTATATGTTCTTCAGACCGACCCTGCTAAAAGACATTTTATTTCGGATAACGGTTACGTGGCGCTGCCTCGCCGCGTGACCGTATATACGGGCAGTAGAAGTCGGCTTAGCTGATCCCCGGCGCGGGGGGAGTCACCGATCCCCGCAGACAGAGCATTACCGCCGCTGTCTGCTATGAGCGGCTAAGTCTGTATGCCGCCCAGCCGGTCACGGCCTGGCACAGCCCGAACACAAAATAAGCGGTCGACATGAAGTTTAAGGGGAACATATAAAACTGGATGCAGATCCACAGCATCAGCGTCACACCGAACACACCCCCCAGTATGATGCCAAGGTGTTTTCTTTTTATCAGCAGTACCGCAGCGGTAAGGTTGGTGATGCCGTTGACCGTAAGCAGCGCGAAGCCCGAAAACAGAAAATCACGGAACAGAACATCGGCAAAAGGCAGCGCCCGGAAATATGGCAGCATCCCGTCCATGTGCAGCGCTTTTCCGCTTGGGTCGATTATCATGGACAGTCCGCCCGCCACCGCGCCTATGCCTATGAACAGCGTCCAGAAGATCAGCCACTTCCTTGCCGTTTCGGAACGCGACACGTTTTTACTCATCGGTTTCTCCTTTTTCGCAGTTATCGGTTCCTGCCTTATGCTCACGGTGTGATGCGCTGTTCCGGCGCATGGCCGAAAAACACGCGTTTGGGGCACAGGGCGAGCAGGCGGTTCCAGTCTTCGGCCAGACCGGAGGTCTCGCCGTACGCGGGAATATACTCCCGTGGCTCAAGATCCTCGACGAAGCAGTCGCCGTTGTCCGGTATCAGGGAAACGCTGTCCGCGCTGTGGCTGGGAGTGGGGACGATCTCGCCGCAAATGCCCATGCGGGACAAAAACGCCCGGCTCTCCGCGCAGGACACGGTGACTGCTTCTGTTTCGTTTATCGGCGTGAACGGCAGGCGGTCTTTCGCGAATATGCCGTCCGAAAAATGCACGAAGTCCTTCTGCACGTCCGCAAGCAGCAGCTTTGCGCCCTGCCGCAACAGATCACCGATCAGCCCCATGTGGTCCGGATGAAAGTGGGTCGCCAGCACATAGTTTATTTCCTGCGGCTTTATGCCGTTTTGCTTTAATGCCCGGTAAAAGGCGCCCATCGTGCCGGCGTAATCGGTGTCCAAGAGCAGCCCGCCTTTGGCGCCCGGGATAAAGAAGGTGTTGGTGTTGCCGTACCTGAGCTGCGTCATTTTTTGGCCGTGCCCGAGCCGATAAACAGCCCCAGCGCCATGCCGGCGATCATTCCGATGCCGATATTGACGTGCAGCGCGGTAGAAAGGGCTACGCCCAGACACATGCCCAGCGCCATTCCCTCGGAACCGTAATTATCCGGATTTTCGGTTTTTTTGCGGGAAGCTTCCCTTACGCAAAACACCGCCAGCAGCAGCGCCAGTGCGATCCAGGGCGCCGCAGCGCCCATAAACTCGGCAAACCTGTCCATATTTTATTCTTCCTTTTGTTTCAGTACGCGCTCAAGCGGCACCCAGCCCAGATACCCGGGCTTGTCGCCGGAAAGCGCGGTGAGCCGTTCGATCTCCAGATATCCGTCGATGCGTACCCTGTCCCAGGCGTGGATCACCTGCCCGCCGCCAAGAGAGATGCCGCAGTGTCCCCAGTTCACGGGCCCGTTTTCGCCCGGGCACATGCAGTCGTAGAACACGAATGCGCCTTTTTCGGGCATCCCGCCTGAAAGCGCGTCGGAGTACAGGCAGCAGGACTCCTTAGCGCAGTCGCCGCCGAATATCTCCAGGCCGTTGCTTTTTTCCAGCGCGTCTTCGATGAACGAGAGGCACCAGCCGGCGTACTTTGTGTCACCCAGCATGTTTTCCGCCCAAGCGATCATATTGTCCGTGAGTCCTTTAAGCCACTGTTCGCGGCCGATCACGGACACATGGGTGACGCCGTTGTCCTTGTCCGGATACTCCGTAAGCATCCGCATTCCCGCCGCTTCGGCGGTGCGGACGGAGGCCTCGTTTGTGTATTTGCAGTATGAATACAGCGCGGGGTATCCGGTATTTCTGAACGCCCAGTCCCGTACGGCTTTGGCGGCTTCTTTCGCGTAGCCCCTGCGCTGGCAGTCGCGGCGGATGTGGTAGCCTATCTCGGGCAGCGTCTGTCCGTTTATGTTCTGCAGCGTCAGCCCGCAGTCGCCTATCATTTCTCCGGTTTCACGGAGGCAGACAGCCCACAGCCCGAATCCGAAAATGCGGTAGCGTTCAATATTCCGGTCGATCCAGCCACGCACCCGCTTTTCGTCGAAAGTGTAGGGGTAATGCTGCATGATATCCGAGTCACCCAGCACCTTGAAAAGTGCGCTATAGTCCCCGGACCGCATTTCCCGTAAAAGCAGCCGCTGTGTTTCAAGGATCAGTCCGCGCCTGCTGTCGGTAAGCCGTTCCAAACCTTACTTCCCGCCTTTCAGGTTTTTGAGCGCAGCGGGGTTGTTCCCCGTGATGGCGGCGAGCTTGCCGCATGTGTCCATGTCGGGACAGCTTCCGCAGGTCTGTACCTTCCTGCCCAGCGCGCACCTGCGGATGGGGCAGAGGGAGCCGCAGTACGCGCTCTTTGCTCCGCCTGTGCGGCAGCCTTCGCATAAGACCATTTCCGGCGTTATGGTCACGCCGTTTAGACGGGACCATTCTTCGGCCACCTTCTGCCTGAGCGCGGCGTCGTTATTGACGGTTGCGATCCGGGCTTCGCAGCTTTCGCAGTCCAGACCGCAGTATGCTATGAACTGTTTCATATATGCCTCCCAAGGTTGTTTATCTCGTTTTGCAGGTTTTCAAGGAATCTTCCCGCGTGGGCGCCGTCCATCTGCGTGTGATGGAACTGGAAGGACACGGGCAGCCTGTATCTGAACAGCTTCTTCCTGTACCTGCCCCAGATCAGGAAGGGATTGTTGAATATGCCGCTGTTCATGCCCACCGCACCGTCTATTTCGGTGTCCGTGATGGCCGAAGTGCCGATGACCATGCTTTCTGCTGACAGATCCCGGTCCGAACAGCTTTGGGCAGCCAGAGCTGTGTACTTAAGGTATTCACGGTTAAAGGCATCTGTGTCGTCCGTGAACGGGATGTCGCAGGAACTGACTTCCCCGGACGCGTTTTTTACTATGGTGTTCACGGCTATCGAATCATACTTTATCAGTTTTTCGCCCACGGGAAGGATGTAAAACTCTTTTATGGATGAGGCCGCCCTGCCCACGCAGAAGTCCATCAGCATATTGAACTTAAGCCCGCGCCTTTTGCTGAGCCGGACAAGATTTGTGACGTCCAGGGTCTTGAAGAACGTCACCATGGGGTTTGGCGCATGCATCCATTTTTTCCATGCGTCGGCCCTTGTCGTGAGCTTCGGATCGATCTCTACCGCCATCGTTTCCTCCCGAATACAGCGAACTACAGTTCACATATTATAGCGAACGCTCGGTCACAA
This sequence comes from Clostridia bacterium, assembly GCA_017648805.1. The sequence continues at coordinate 257 of JAGCIC010000024.1, read as the reverse complement.
GTCAAGCGATTTCGCGGGCTGAGGCAGAATAGCATGGCAGATCATTTATCCGGTATCGCGCATTCTCCCGCCTCCGTTCCGGCCCTTTGGGCCGCCCTGCAGGCAACCGGACCAAAACAAAAACAGCAGCGGAGATCCGCTGCTGTCTGTTGAGCACACTATTAGTCGCCCAGGATCTTGGTAACAACGCCGGAGCCGACGGTCCTGCCGCCTTCGCGGATAGCGAAACGCAGGCCTTCTTCGCAGGCGATGGGGGT